>JADGGD010000030.1 GCA_019690095.1 Chloroflexota bacterium | reverse complement strand
GGCATGGAGACCCCGGTTCACTCGCTGCATAACGTCCCTTACAATAGCTCATCCCGCCCAGTCTGAACAGTTTCGATGAGTACAAACTGTTGACACAGCCACGGGGTTGACATAGACTTAGCCATGGTAAGCGCTTGGCCGGCCGTAATCGTATCAGTGGGAGGCCCGGAGTGTTCGGTAAGGTGAAAGTTAAGGGCCACGTTCGCACGAAGAAGGTTGGGAAGAAGACAATTCAAGTGACGGCCGTCAAAGACTACTACCGGAAGAAGCCTCGCGCAAAGAGTGGGTTATTCGGAAAGTGAGCGCAGCATGGCACGGTACTCTTACGAGAAGCTGGAGCGCATCTTTGATGCTACCGATGGGCGATGCCATCTGTGCCGAAGACGTTTGTACCTCCACGATTACGGCCGGACATGGGAAGTTGACCACAGCCTAGCACGTGCAAGGGGAGGATCAAACTCCCTTCGCAACCTTCGGCCGGCGTGTGTCTCTTGTAACCGGAGCAAGCAAGCAAGGCCGTCTCGATCAGCACGGGCCGAGTACGGCTATAGCCGTGCACCTCGATCGCGCGCACAACGGAAACGTTCGGCAAAGCGTATGGCTGCCCTTGGTGCAGGAGTGGGATTCGCTGGGGCTGGTCCAATCGGTGCTATTTTTGGCGCTGCCATTGGTTGGCTTGCCGGCCTTCGTGACCCTGATTAGGTTGTCTACCTCTAACACGGCCGGATAATCTCGTTCGGGCTTCGGCCGAGGGCTTATGTACAGAGTGAAACCTCGACGAAGACTTTCCGTCCGTTGATTCGGAGGGTCTTGCATAGGCGTCTGTCGTCATGTTTGGTTGCTGACATTCTGACCTTCAGTTATGGTTGTCAGCCACTAACATGCCACCGTCCGACAAGGGAAAATAGCCGGTCGGCAAGCTCCTAAACCATCGGTCGGGGGTTCGGGTCCCTCCACTCGTGCTGGAGAGCCCGTGTCATCCCCTCCGGGGTGGATGGGTATTTTCTTTTTCTCTTCTCTTGCTGCGGCTGATCCCTTGTCCTGGCGTCTTGTCCTCGCAGGGTGCGATGATGAGGCTCACGAGGTGGAATGTACCTGCCCGGCGGCGATCCGGGGGGAGGTCGATCCCGTCGCTGTGTCTTGGGGCCGATCACCGTGCTGGGTCCGTGGAACGGTGATGAAGAGAAAGGCAATAAGCCGGAGCCGCTCCTGCTCCCCAATCGCTCCGAATCGCACGCCCGTCTGCCAGGTGCCGGCCTCGCCTGGTCGGCAGTGGACAACGGTAGAAGGAATCTCGATGCGGCCGTCAGGGAGCTCCAGTGTGACGACCGCTTCCTGATTGCTGGTAAGCGGTGTCCTGCTGATGAGCCGTGCTCCGCGAAGCGAGAGGTCCTGGACCTCCACGGGCTGCGAGGACTGGCCGGGGACGACACTCCAGGCGGGGATCTTGACCGGGAACCGATAGTCCTGGCGGCGATAGAGCCGCCGGGCGATCGCCGCGACCCCGGCTGCGATGAGCGTGGCATTGATGGTTGCCCAGAATATCGCCATGAGCGCGATCTCTCCCCGGTCGTACCGCGCAGTCAGGCCCCAGCGGAGATTCACCAGACCGATCAGGGCCGCCCCTGCCTGGAGTATCAGGAGGACCCCGTTCGGCCAGATCAGGCGTCGATCAATCGCGGCCGTACGGTCGGCTGATCCCTTGGGAGTCACCTGGAAGACGAGCCGCCGCGGCCAGAGGAGCTGGAGTGTGGCGCGCAGGAAGATGAACAGCTTGAGCTGGTTGTAGCGCTCGATCTCGATGAGCCGATATTCCCCGCGTCCCTGAATCACGTTTATCAGGGAGGAGAAGCCGATGAACGGGAGCCAGTGGAGGAGGAAATCGGCAGCACTTGCCCGAAGCGGTAAGAGCCCGGTCAGCAAGATGACAGCCGGGGTCAGCAGGAAGATGAGCTTCTGATACGGGTCGAAGTAGGTGAGTGTGGAGGCGAAGTAATTCAGGCGCTGGGCAAGCGTGAGGCCGGGCATGATCAGGGGATTCTCCCGACTCCTCAGGAGCTGCATCGCCCCCTGGGCCCAGCGCAGGCGCTGGATCGTGAATGCGAGCAGGGTCTGCGGGGCGATCCCGTACGCAAGCGTCTCGGTGTGGTAGATGCTCTTCCAGCCTGCCGCATGCAGTCGGAGCGAGGTGTGCAGATCCTCGGTGATGGTCTCGGTCGCTACACCTCCGATTGACGTGAGGGCAGCACGGCGGAGGATGGATGGGCTTCCGCACCAGAAGGCGGCGTTCCAGCGGTTCTTGCCAGGCTGGATCACCCGGTAGAAAAGCCCCTGCTCGTGCCAGGGGGTGCCATCCGCCCCCGACCGGTGCTGGATCGAGTCGTGGTTGTAGAACTCCTGCGGAAGCTGTACAAACGCGACGTGCGGATCAGTGAAGTAGCCCAGGGTACGATCGAGGAGGTCCGGCTGGGGGACGGTATCGGCATCGAGGACGACGATAAACTCGCCCTGTGTCCGGGCGAGCGCGGCATTCAGGTTGCCTGCCTTGGCATGGCGGCGGTCCGGCCGCGTCAGATAGCGGCAGCTGAGCCGTTCGGCCAGCCGAGCGACCTCCGGGCGTTTCCCGTCATCCAGGACGTAGGTGGTGTGCGGATAGGTCATCTGCTGACACCCGACCAGGGTCGCCTCAATGATCTCCAGCGCCTCGTTGAAGGTGGGAACAAGGATGTCCACCGTCAGCCCGGACGGTGGCGGAGGCGGGGACGTGTGCTGCAGGTCCCTGGTCATAAAGGTGAAGAGCAGGAGACTGAGGACGCCGTACAGCTCGGCTGCGAGAAAGACGGCGAAGAAGAGCGGTGCCTGCGGGTCAAACGTGGCGAAAAGACGCCAGCCGAGATAATAGATGACATAAATAATGCCCAGGATAACCACGATCCGGGCCAGCCGCCGGCCGATGATGTGACGCACGGTTCCACCTGCCCGCGAAGCGGGCACACCCACGACCAGCCTTCCATGTTCCCATGGTGCTCGGGGTGTGTGCCTGTCGATTCGCGTCTGCTCGAGTTGGGTAGCGGCAGTCAGCCATCCGCGGGACTACTCTGCTGGCTGCAGGGGAGCCCTGGCCGTACCCGGCGTGGCAGCCTTATCACCCGCTCCAGAGACCAAGCATACCAGGGACCGGGCGCGGCGACGATTACCCGATCGGGGGAGAGGAGCCACCCGATCGGGCTATGCGTGGGGTGGAGGGTAACCGGCGGTCAGCGGACGGGCTCAGTCGAGGAAATCAACGAGCTTGCGCGCGCGGCTTGGATGACGGAGCTTTCGGAGGGCCGCTCCCTCGATCTGGCGCACGCGCTCGCGTGTAACGCCGACCACTCGCCCGACCTCCTCAAGGGTGCGCTCCCGGTCGGTTCCGAGCCCGTAGCGGAGTTCAAGAACGCGGCGCTCGCGCGGGGTGAGGGTCTGCAGGGCATCCTCGACCTGCTCTTTCAGGAGTTGACGGGTTGCCTCTTCGATCGGGCTGTCGGAATCCGGCCCGGCGATGAAGTCCCCCAGCACCGTATCCTCTTCATCACCGACCGGCGTCTCCAGCGAGATCGGCTCCTGGGTGATCTGAAGCAGCTCCCGGACGCGCTCTGGGGCCATGCCCATCTGGGCACCGATCTCCTCGGCCGTCGGTTCTCGCCCCAGTTCTTGTCGGAGTTCGCGGACCACCCGCTGGAGCTGACCAAGGGTCTCGACCATATGCACGGGAATACGAATCGTCCGGGCCTGGTCGGCAATGGCGCGGGTGATCGCCTGGCGGATCCACCAGGTGGCATACGTTGAGAACTTGAAGCCGCGCCGCCAGTCGAACTTCTCGACAGCGTGCATCAGGCCGATGTTCCCTTCCTGGATGACATCCAGGAAGGAGAGACCCCGGTTGTGGTAGCGCCGGGCAACGCTCACGACGAGCCGGAGGTTCGCCTCAATCAGCCGTCTCCGGGCGCGGCGCCCTGCCTCGATCGCCGCGGTGAGCTCGCGATCGCGCTCCGGCGTCAGCTGTCCCTCCCGGATGAGCCGTTCCCGTTCCTGGCGAGCAGCCCTGCCCGCCTCAATGGCCTGCGCGAGCTCTATCTCCTCCTGGGCCGTCAGGAGGGGGATCCGCCCGATCTCGCGAAGGTACCGCCGGACCGCGTCGTCGGTTGCGACGTCCAGCGTCTCCAGGTCGACCTGCTCATCGACGCTCTCCTGCGCCTCCGCGCGCAGAAGCTCGCCGTCTGGCTCGAGGCGCTCCCAGCTCTCCTCGCCGCCCATCTCGTCGACCGGCGCCGCGTCAGTGGCAAGGTCGAACGCCCCTGGCTCGATCTCGATGGGATCGTCGGCCCCGGGTTCTGGGTTCTCGTGATCGGCGGAGTTCATCCCCCGCGCGTGTTCGAGGTCTGAAGCCATGCCCTTGCCTTGCTTCTCCCGTTTCGAGCTTGCCCCGGGTCTGCTCAGGGCACGGGGCCGGTCCTCAGGCGCGGTATCCCCCGGGCGGGAACCAGAATCTAGCGGAATGACGCACCCCGGACGGCGCGTCGGTCGCTCCCGGCCCGCGCGCGAAGAACCAATGCCCCCGTGGTTTGATTGTACTGCCCTTGCTGGAACGTGTTCAAGCGGGCCTGGCTATGATTCCGCCGATCAATCAGATGTCTTTCCAGGGAGGACGTGCGGCGGGGGAGTATAGCAATCGACACACCGGTCAGTCAGTACTGGTGGGCAGGTCTTTTTGCCTCTCGCTGTTGGGGCAGGTATGCTGTAGCTGCAGGCACGGTGTCGAGAATGATGGCTCTCGAGAAGGTGTCCGTGAGGAGGGCCTGATGATGCGCGTGGTCCATTACGGCCTCGGACCGATCGGCGCGGGCATCGCCCGGCTGATCGCGGGTCGACCGGATCTGCAGATCGTCGGAGCGATCGATGTGGACCCTGATAAGGTCGGGCGGGATGTCGGACTGGTTATCGGCCTGCCGAATGAGCTGGGGATTCAGGTGAGCGCTGATGCCCCCGGCGTCTTGCGTGCGACGCGCCCGGATGTGGTTATTCTCGCGACCGGCTCAGAGCTGGCGCGGGTGGCCTCTCAGATTCGCCAGGCGATCGCAGTCGGCGCCTCGGTTGTCTCAACCTGCGAGGAGCTGTCATATCCCTTCGACACGCATCCTGAGCTGGCCCAGGAGCTTGACCGCCTGGCGCGTGGGCAGGGAGTAGTGGTCCTGGGAACGGGGGTGAACCCGGGCTTTGCGATGGATACCCTGCCTCTCGCGCTGACCGCGGTGAGCCAGCGTGTCGATGCCGTCCGCGTGAGACGGCGGCAGGACGCAGCGCGCCGGCGGCTACCGCTCCAGCGGAAGATCGGGGCTGGGCTTGCGCCTGCCGAGTTCGCTGAGCAGGCCCGGGACGGCAGGGTGGGGCACGTCGGCCTTCTGCAGTCAGTACAGGCGATCGCCCATGGTCTCGGATGGAGGCTCGATCGCATTGAGCAGGAGATCACGCCGGTTCTCGCTGCGGTCGAGACCCGGACTGATGCCCTGGTGATACCGGCCGGGCACGTGCTCGGCGTCCGCCAGACAGCACGTGGAGTCGTTGGCGGGCGGGTGTTGATCGCCCTCGAGCTGGAGATCTCCATTGGGGCCGAAGACCCGCGCGATCAAGTTGTGATCGAGGGACTTCCCCGGATCGATGTAGTCGTCAATGAAGGAACCCACGGCGATCTGGCTACAGCCGCGATCGTCGTGAATGTCATGAATCATCTGCGCCATGTTGCTCCGGGCCTGCGGATTATGGCGGATCTCCCCCTGGTACACTATCGATCCGCCTGACGCTCTGCTCCACGCTCAGACTGCCTGCAGCTCGCGGATCCGATCCCGGAAGATCGTTTCAGCGATGCGGCGCCGATTTGGCTCACCGCGGGCCATGGCCTCGGCCAGGTGCCAGGCCTGCTCCGGTGTGATCTCCGCAGGCATGGGAGGCTCGTAGGGATTCACCACGCACTCAACAACCACCGGCTTGTCACTCTGCATCGCCTCGGCAAGAACGGGCTTGACATCCTGCGGCCGGTCGACGCAGTAACCGACCCCGCCGCAGGCGCGGGCGAATCCGGCGAAGTCGATCGGCCAGAGGTCTACCCCGTACTGCGGGTTTCCCAGGAAGACCATCTGTTCCCACATAATCTGCCCGAGCACGTTGTTCTTGATGACGACGCAGATGATCGGAAGATCGTACTTGACGGCGGTGGCAAACTCCCCCATAAGCATCGTGAAGGCGCCGTCTCCGACAAAGGCGATTGATTGCCGCTCGGGATAGGCGACCTTGGCGGCGATAGCGTAGGGAAGACCGCAGGCCATAGTGGCGAGGTTGCCGGACAGGGAGAACATCTGCCCGCGGCGAATCTTGAGGTCACGGGCAATCCAGGTGGCGACAGTTCCGCTATCGGTCGAGATGATCGCCGTGTCACTGGCGAGCTCGGAGACGGCCCGGGAGACGACCTGTGGATGCATGGGCATATCGGTCGAGGTGCTCCGAACGTCCATGAGCTTCCACCAGTCGATCATGCCGCGCTGGGCCCGCTCGAGGAACGCGCGGTCGCCGTGGGGTTTGACGAGTGGAAGCAGGGCTTCGAGCGTGGCCCGCGCGTCGCCGACCAGGCCGACGTCGACTGGGTAGCGAAGGCCGATGCGCCCGGGATCAATATCAATCTGGATGGCCTGCGCCTGGCCGGGCCGGGGGTAGAAGCTCAGGTATGGAAACGTGCTCCCGACAATCAGGAGGGTATCGCAGTGGGCCATGGCCTCGACCGACGGCCGCGTGCCGAGGAGCCCGATGCCGCCGGTGGTGAAGGGGCTGTCATCGGGGACACAGGCCTTGCCCAGCAGTGCCTTGACGATCGGGGCGGCAAGCTTGTCTGCCAGGGCTTCGAGCTGGGGACCGGCGCCCAGGGCTCCCTGACCGGCGAGGATGCAGATGCGCCTGCCCCGGTTCAGAAGAGCAGCAGCGCGCTGGAGGTCGCCCGGCGTGGGCAGGCATTGGGCCCGCGCGTGAACCTCGGAGGTCAGGCGCGTCACCCGCGGTGAGGAGGGGTGACCGGGCATCTTCCAGTGCTGGATGTCCGTGGGCGTGCAGATGTGACTGACCCCGCGCTGGGCAAGGGCGGTCCGGCAGGCCACATCGGCAACCGCGCGGACATTCGACGGCCCCATGATGCGCTGGTTGTAGACTGCAACATCGGCGAACAGGGACAGCTCGTTGATTTCCTGCTGGTAGTGCGTGCCGATCAGGTCGTGGTAGGTCTGGCCGGTGAGAGCGATCACCGGAGCCTGATCGAGCTTTGCATCATAGAGGCCGTTGAGCAGGTGAATGGCTCCGGGGCCGGAGGTTGCGACGCAGCACCCCAGCCGCCCGGTGTACTTCGCGTACGCCGTGGCCATAAATGCAGCCGCCTCCTCGTGCCGGACCTGGATGAAGCGAATCTGATCGGCGCGCTGGCGCAGGGCCTCCATGATGCCGTTGATCCCATCGCCGGGCAGGCCAAAGACCGTGTCCACCCCCCAGCGATGGATTGTCTCGATCAGGCAGTCCGCTGCCGTGCTCACCGTTAGCCCTCCTCTCGGCTGTCCGCGTGGAAACGTCGCCGGCTTTCCCTGGCCGGGCGCGGGGTGTCCGAGGATGTTCTGATCCGATGAGGCATGGTGCAGGGGATATGCCAGGTCAATCTCCCCGGGGGCAGGTACTGCCCCGAGCCCTACGGCTGAAAGCCGCCAAGCTCAAGCGCGGCCTGGAGTGCTGCCTCGTACACCTGGTCACGCTGAAAGAGGGCGAGTTCCTCGGAGAGAAGGGAGGCCAGGTCTTCTGGTGCACAGGAGGCGGTTCGCCGGAGCGCCGGCCGACTGCCGTGATCGGCCTCCGTTCGGGCGTGCACCTGGCTGCCCTCCCGGGTGAGGACGAAGGCCGCCGCTTCGCCAGCGCGGAGGCGTACCTGGATGATGCCGTGTGCTCCCGCGTCAGCTCTTGCCTGGAAGTCGATCACGATGGGCTGGCCATCCGCACGCCGCAGGAGCGCAGTCCCTGATCCCTCACGGCTGATGGACAGCCCGCGGTCCAGTCGCCAGTGGAGTCGACTGGCCAGCCAGCCGCCGAGAAGCAGGGCCTGGACAAGGCCGGCGGGGCGATCCGCGGCATAGGTAACGACAATCTGGTCGAGCCGTGTCAACCACGGCCGCATGGGCATCGGATCGAAGAATTGGGCGATCAGCTCACGGCAGGGGGTCAGGCGGGTCCAGTTGAGGTCGCTGGGGGCGCAGGGCTGTTGCCTCCGACTGGCAATGCGGGCGATGACTGCCAGAGACGGGCCGAGCGCTGTAAAGTCAGACGAGTCGACGATTAATCGATCCGCCAGGCGGGTGAGACGCGTGAAGAGGATATCCTGCTCCGGACGGAGATCACCAACCCACCAGAGGAAGGACGGCAGGTCAGACAACATAAGCTGATCGGTCAGAGAGGACAGGGGCGCAAGTGCGTCACCATGGGCGGCGATGACGATCTGCTCCCCACAGACCTCCCGCTCGCCGCGCAGGATACAGCTCGCCTGGTACCAGACCCGCACGCCGTGCCCATCCCCCTGCTGGTCAGGCAAAAGGATGATGGTCCGGGAGGGATGGGCGCGCGACAGGTTGCGGATGGCCGCGAGCACCTGATCGAGTCGTCCGGGCGCGGTCACACAGACAATCAGGGTGAGGACACTCGTCCGGACAATCGGGTGCTCACTGCTCGACGTCGAGCGGAGCTGCCGCCAGCATGCTGCGAGTGCGCTCTCGATGGCGTCGGCGCTGATCGGTCCGTCAAGCGGGGTACCGAGCTGCGTCTCGTCAACCATCCTCCCTCCCAGCGATCATGGGCGACGCCAGCGCCGGCCGTCCTCTTCAATCAGGGCGTGGGCGGCCTCCGGTCCCCAGGTTCCAGCAGCGTAGTTCGGAAAGTCGGGTGGTGGGCCGTCCTCCCAGGCTTCAAGCATCGGCGTGAGGAGGCGCCAGGCGGCCTCGACTTCGTCGCTCCGTGTAAACAGCGTAGAATCGCCGAGCATGCAGTCGAGGAGCAGTCGCTCGTAAGCCTCCGGCTGCTCCTCGCCAAATGAGAGCCCATAGAGAAAGTCCATGGTAATGGATCGAATCTGGATCGTCGGGCCCGGCACCTTTGCTGCGGCCCGCAGGGAGATCCCCTCGTTGGGCTGGATGCGGAGCACCAGGACATTGGGCTCCAGATCCTCGGCGGCCCGGCGGAAAAGAAGGTGGGGGGCACGCTTGAACTGGATCGCGATCTCGCTGACCCGGCGCGGCAGGCGCTTGCCGGTGCGAAGGTAGAAGGGGGTATCGGCCCAGCGCCAGTTATCGATGAAGAGCTTCATGGCCACGAACGTCTCGGCGCGCGATTCCGGGTTCGCACCCGGTTCCTCACGGTAGCCCGGCACGTCCTCGGCCCCGACCGACCCCGGGCCGTACTGGCCTCGAACGACGTAGCGATCGACCTCAGAAGGGGGGATCGGTCGGATCGCGCGCAGGACCTTGACCTTCTCGCCGCGGACAGCGTCGGCATCGAAGGCGACCGGCGGCTCCATGGCGACGAGGCTGAGAAGCTGCATCAGGTGGTTCTGGACCATATCGCGCAGGGCGCCGGTCTCGTCGTAGTAGCGCGCCCGGCCTTCCATGCCGATGCTCTCGCTCACGGTGATCTGAACGTGATCGACGTACCGTCGGTCCCAGATCGGCTCGAAGATGCCGTTCGCGAAGCGGAAGACGAGGATGTTCTGGACTGTCTCCTTGCCCAGGTAGTGGTCAATCCGGTAGACCTGATCCTCCCGGAAGACCTCGGCGATCTGGCGGTTGAGCTCAAGGGCCGTGGCGAGATCGCGGCCGAAGGGCTTCTCAACGATAATGCGCGCCCAGCCCTCTGGCTCGGACGGTTGAGCAAGACCGGCCGCCCCGATCTGCCGGACGATCTCCGGATAGGCGCTCGGCGGTGTGGCCAGGTAGAAGATGCGGCGCCCGCCGGTCCCGCGCTCGCGGTCGATCGTCTCGAGGAGCGTCCGGAGGCGGTGGAAGCCGTCTGGATCGCTGAAGTCGGACTGGTGGTAGTGGATGCCCCGGGCGAAGGTCTCCCAGACTGCCGGCTGGACCGGCCGACTTCGGGAGAACTGATTGATGCCGTCGAGCATCGCGGCACGGAACCCATCCGTTCCGATTGGGCGGCGAGCAAAGCCGACCACGGTGAAGCCGGCCGGGATCAGCCGCTCACGGGAGAGGTTGTACAGGGCGGGCATGAGCTTGCGGCGGGTCAGGTCACCAGATGCGCCGAAGATGACCATCACACACGGCTCGGGTGTCCGCTCCAGCCGCAGGCCCTCGCGCAGGGGACTTGGCTCGAGTGTCTCGATCCACATTGGTCGTTGAGTCTCCTCGCTACCTGTCCACGGTCGCAGGTGTGCCCCAGCGTACCGGACCCATCTCTGCCATGTCAAATGCTGGCCCGGTCCGTGCGCACCGGTGCAAGGAACGGGAACGTGGAGGATCACTTCAGTGGAGCAGGCCAGGGATTCGACCGCTCCGTCCGGCGTCGTATCTCCCGTAACGGTACTCGGGGTGGCGCGGGGACGTCTTCTCGCGATCCACGTGCCCGCGCGCCACAATGAGCGACTGCGTCGTGTTCTCGATGCTGTCAACGCCGAGACAGCGCTCTACCAGCTCTGGTGCTCGGCCAATGTCAACGCCGTGCGGCTGGGGATGAGCGACCACGGACCGGTGCACGTCCAGATTGTCGCGAACACATCCCTGAAGCTCCTGCGGATGATCGTCGACGCGGGCGGCGTGCCGGGGGTTGTGCGTGACTACGGCTTGGCCGTTAACGACGCCGAGGTCGTCGTCGTGCTTGGGGCTCTCCTGCACGATGTTGGCATGGCGATCCACCGGATCGAACACGAGCATTTCAGCCTCTTTCTGGCCTATCCGTGGATCTGCCGTCTGCTCGCTCCGGTGTACGGGGAGCCAGCGCGGAGCGTCATCTGCACCGAGACCCTGCATGCAATTATCTCACACCGGGCCGGCGGCCGCCCGCTGACCCTCGAGGCCGGGGTGGTGCGGGTGGGGGATGCGCTCGACATGGCCCAGGGGCGGTCGCGCATTCCATACGAGGCTGGTCAGATCAACATCCACTCGGTCTCAGCAGCGGCAATCCAGCGGGTCGATATTCTGCCCGGCGTAGCGAAACCTGTCCGCATCGCGATTACCATGGCCAACTCGGCCGGGATCTTTCAGATTGACGAGCTGCTCCGGGAGAAGCTGCAGGGATCAGGCCTGGAACCCTACGTCGAGGTCGAGGCGACGATCGAGGGCGAAGCCGAGAAGCGTCTGATCAATATCATCCGTTTCTAACGGCAGGCTCTGGTAACAGGCTCAGGCTGCGCCCTTCGCATCGGTTCCGGCGAGCCCGCTGGCCGCAACGATCAGTCCGATGGTTCCGACCGCGACGCCAAACCAGAGCGTGGCGAATCGGATCAGGAGAGTGGCCGCCGCGGCCAGGGCGGGGTCGTGGGTAACGCCGAGGAGAAGGAGGAGGCCGGTGAGACTGCTCTCCGCTGCTGCCAGACCGCCCGGAAGCATCGAGGCCGCTCCCAGCAGGCTCGCGACGGCGAGGATGAAGGCCGCCTGCACGGCCAGCACCGGGGATGGCGGCAGGCCGAGCGCAATCAGGATGAGGTAGAAGGCCATCGCCTCGCCGCCCCAGGAGATCACTCCAATTCCAACGGCCAGGAGCAGGTTGCGCGTTTGGAAGAGCGCACGGGCGCTTTGGATCGCATCCTCGAGATGGTGAATGCGCGGCGCGACGATCGGCACCCGCTCGGCGAGACGCAGCCCGCGGTGGATAACCGTATGGTGCTGGCTGACCACGATCACGGCACCGATCGCGATCGCGATCGGTGCCAGCATCTGCCAGCCGACGCCGTAGGTGACCAGTCCTGCCGAGGCGAGGAGCAGCATCGCCACGCCGTCAGTCAGGCGCTCGGCAACGATAATCGGTGCGGACGAGCTGATTGGCGTGCCATGGCGCTGGAGGAGCAGATAAGACTTGAGAAGTTCACCGATCTTTGCTGGTGTGATGGCCATGGAGAGGCCCGCGGTGAAGATGAGCGCACTCTGATCCAATGGGACATCCGATTCACCGATAACCCGGAGGTAGTAGTGCCATTTCACGAATCGGAGGACGTAGTTCAGGCCGGTCAGGCTCAGCGCGGCGGGAAGGATCTGCCAGGCAAATTGCCGGAGGATGCTCAGAAGACGCGGAACATCGGCCAGGACACCCAGGCCCAGTATGACCAGGATGCCCAGGCCGACCGAGAGCAGCATGGCGCGTCGGAGGTCGCCAGGGATCACGGCGTCCGAACCGCGGCAGGCCGGTAGCGCCGCGAGGGGACTGATCCCTCCAGCGCCGCGCGAAACTCGATGAGGTCCTGGACCACAAAGTCCGGAGGAGCCGGGAAGCGTGGAATGTCCTCCAGACGGTGGACGCCGGTCAAGACGAGGGCTGTAGCGATCCCGGCAGCAGCACCGGCTGCAATGTCGGTATCCAGTCGATCCCCAATGATCACCGTGGCCTCTTTGGGCGTTCCCAGGCGCTCGATGGCGAGATCAATCATCGTCGCCGAGGGCTTGCCGATCACGATTGGCTCGACATCAGTCGCCGTCTGCAGGGCCGCGACAATCGCTCCATTCCCCGGCACGAGCCCGTCCTCGGTCGGCAGGGTTCGATCAGGGTTCGTGGCGACAAAGTGCGCGCCGGCTCGGATGGCAAGACACCCCGTGCGTAGTTTCTCGTAGGTCAGGTGCCGGTCCAGGCCGACGCAGACAATCGCCGGCCTCCGGGAATCTTCTTGGAATCCAGCCTGGGCGAGCGCCTCGTGGATTCCATCTTCTCCAATCACGTAGACAGAGGTTCCGGCCGGATAGAGCTTCTGAAGATACTGGGCCGTGGCCAGCGCCGAGGTAAAGATTGTCGAGAGGGGGACGTGAATCCCCATGCCCTGCAAGACTGCCTGGTACTGGACTGGCGTTCGCGTCGAGTTGTTGGTCACCAGACAGTATGGTCGGCCGGTTGCCTCGAGCCAGTCAAACAGCTCCTGGACGCCGGGGAGCGGCCGTGCCCCCAGGTAGATCACGCCGTCCAGGTCGAACAGGACCCCACGAATATCGGCCAGGCTGGATACGGTCACTCGTTCCTACTCCCTACGGGCCATCTACCCCGCCCGGAGAGGAATCTAGGCCAGCGCCGCTCGACCGGCGGCCGTGAGCTGGACGGCCAGTAGCCGACCGCGGTGATCGACGCCGACCTGGAGAATCCCAATCCACCCGAGCGTCTGGATGGCCGACTCGAGATCGCGCCGCGCGAGTGCGCGGCGGCTAGCCCGTCTGTGATCATGCTCCGATGCCGGTCCAGCAGATGCTGTCACCCGGACGATGTAGCGGGCCAGCGCGTTCAGATCATACCACGCCGCGGGAGAGCAGCGCCGGAGCGCTTCGCGCAGACCGTGCCGGAGCCAGGCCGGGACCGCACCGGGAGCGCTCTCATCTACCAGCCACAGCCGGCCGAGAGCACGGATCCGCGACAGGTGATCGAGGCGGTGCCATGAGAGAAGGCGCGGCCCCGGCACGAGATGCCCCTTTTTCTGCTCCCAGATGCCTAACCGGAGCCCACAGTGGACGGCGTAGGCCTGAACGGCCGGCGGGACGGGCGCGAGCGATTCCGCGTCTGCTGATCCAATCTGCTCGATCAACCCAGCAACCATGCCGCCCGGTACAATGCTCTCAGGTGGGCGCTGGGAAGTAAGGAGGAGAGGAGCTTCATGCCGCGCGTCGGCGGGAGGAGGGGCCGCGGCGCTCCGGCGGCCGCGCCGCCGGGAGATGTGGAACTCGATCGGGACGAACCACATCGTTCCCGCAGCCGCGCTGGCGTCTCGCGCCCGCGGTACGATCCACGCTAACCCTAGCGCCGCGAGGGCGGCAAGGGCCTGTTCCACGTTCTCCGGAGGGAGGGAAACGGAGCGGGCGAGCCAGCGCACGGTGACCGGGTGCCGCACCGCCGCAAGCCGCTCGAAGACGGCGCGAGCCTCGTCCGGGAGCCCAGCTATGGCCGCAGACCGCGCATCTGCATCGGTCATGCGCCGATAAAGAGACGCGATCGGAGCGGCGGTCTCGCTCTCCGTCAGCCCCCAGCGCGCGCACAGGGCGCCAAGGGCATCGCGGGATAGATCCGCGAGCAAGCGTGCGAGGCGGCGTGGGCCATGCTGGCCGGCCAACGATCTTCCCACTGCGCAGACCCCGTCCAGAGGATGCGGTGCCGACCGTGAACCAGGATCATATGCTATCCCGATGGCCCCGCGAGGTTGCGCCCTAAGAACCCTATTCTGCCATCATCATCGGGCGCCCGGACAGGCCGGTTCTGGTGTTGCGGACAAGTAGGGCCGCGAGGATCGCGGGCAGGCAGATCAGGGCCGAGACATAGAATGTATCGTCGAACGCTCGAACGGTCGCGGTGATCTGGACGGACTGGTACACCATCAGGGTCGTAAGCTGCTGGCTCATCGCCGCAGGCAGGTGGTACAGCGCCATCATCTGCCGGACGTGCGCCATTGCCAGCTGAACGCCAGGGCTGAAGGGGGTCATTGTCTGGGAGAGGGTCGCAAACTGGAGATTCTGACGGCTGGTCAGTACAGTTGCCATGATCGCGGTCCCGAAGGACCCGGCAATGCGCTGGAGGGTGTTGGTCAGGGCGGTCGCGCGGGGGATCTGTGCACGCGGTATCGCGTTCATCGCTGCGGTCTGGGCCGGCATCATCGACAGCCCCATGCCAATTCCACGCAGGATGAGAAGCTCAATGATTGTCCGGTCGCTCGTATTCAGGTTCAGGTTGGTGAAGAGATACGTGGCGAAAGTCAGGAGGGCGAGCCCGGGCACCAGGATAACTGTTGGACCAAACCGATCGAAGATGCGCCCGGAGATGGGCATCACCAGTGCGACCGTGATCGCCTGAGGGATCAGCAGCATACCGGTCTGCATCGCCCCGAGCCCGCGCAGGTTCTGGAGGAAGACCGGCAGGAGAAAGGTGGCCCCGAACAATCCGATCTGGACGATCAGGGTGACGAAGATAGCGGTGCTGAAGTTGACGATCCGGAAGAGGCGAAGCTCCAGCAACGGCTGCTGGGCGCGGAGCTCTACCACGACGAACGCTGCGAGGCAGAGAACACCGATGACCAGCTCGGCCACGACCCAGGTGCTTCCCCAGCCGTCGGTTGGGCCGTTGTCAATGCCGAGGAGCAGACTGGCATTCCCGATTGCCGCGAGCAGGATGCCCGGCACATCCAGGCTCTGATCGCGGTCCGTAGGCGCGTCGTGGAGGATGCGCCAGGCCAGGATCATCGTCACGATCCCGATCGGGACATTGATGTAAAAGATCAGGCGCCAGTCGACGTACTCGACGAGAAAGCCCCCGAAGGTTGGTCCCAGGGCTGGCCCGAGCATGAGCGGGATGCCGATGAGGCTGAGGGCTGTGCCGCGCTCGCTTGGGGGGAACTCGCGCAGAACCATGCTCATGCCGAGCGGCATCAGCAGGCCGCCGCCAAGACCCTGCAGGATCCGGAACAGGATGAGCGCCTCGAGGCTCCAGGAGAGGCCGCACAGGGCGGATGCCCCGGTGAAGAGCGCGAGCGTGAGGATATAGACGCGCTTGCCACCAAACGTCTCATCAAGATAGCCGGTCAGCGGGATGACGATGGCCAGGGCCAGGAGATAGCCGGTGAGGATCCACTGGGCGCGGTGCACGTCGGCCGAGAACACGTTCATGAGCTTTGGCAACGCGATATTCACGACGGTCGAGTCGAGGATGCTCATGAGCGCTCCCAGGCTGACTACCCAGAGCACGTTCCAGCGATGGGCGTCGAGGGCATAGCCCTCGGCGTCGCGAATCCGGGTACTTTCAACCGCACTCATGGTGGTGTTCTCCTTCCGATCGGTCCTGCCCAGCGGCAGGGCGCTGCGTGCCGGTGAGCGACGGGCAGAGCCCTGCCGCGAATTCGCCCCTGCTGGCCGGTCCCATCTGAGCCGGCTTTATTGGACGTGAATATTCACCTCAACAGACGTTCCAACGACCAGGGGCAGATTGCCGTAGTCGACCGCGATCTTCACCGGTACCACCTGGGCGACCTTGGTGAAGTTAGCAGTGGAGTTCTGCTGGGGAATCAGGGAAAATGATCCCGCGCTGGCCCGGGCAATCGCCTCCACGCGGCCGGGCAGGGTCATGCCCAGACTGTCCACTGTGACGTCAACCGGATCCCCGACGCGAATCCGATGGATATCCGCCTCGTTGACGTTAGCCGTGACGTACAGGCGGGTCGGATCAACAACCGCGAGGATGGGCTGGCCGGCGGCCACAGTACTGCCGGGATCGGCCATGCGGGCCACGACGACGCCGCTGACCGGCGCGGTGACATCCACGAGCTGGCTCTGAGTATCGGTAAACCCGAGCTTGGCGGTGCCGCTCGGAGCGGCGCCGACAACCTCGGGAACGGCGACCCGGGCAACGACCTGTCCTGCCTCGACGTGCTGGCCGACATCGGTGAGGACTGCCGTCACCTGGCCAGCGTTGAGGGAGCCGACCTGAATGATCGGACCGGCCACCAGGGCGTTATCGGTCCAGACGAAGTGGGTCGTGGTGTACCAGTAGCGGTAGGCGACCCCCAGGAGAAGGACTGCCCCCAGGACTGCCAGCGGGATCACCAGACGGCGGGAAAAGCGCCGTCGCCCGGTCTGGGCAGGAGGTGCAGGCGCTTCGGTCTGTCCATCGAAGGAGACCCCGGGCGGGGCCGCCTGGGTCGGTGGGGTTCCGGGATGAGCTTCCATACTGGCTCTGCCTCCTCTCCGACTGCGCCGGAGATATCACGCATCGGTATTCTGGCTGCCGGGCCCAGCGCCGGTGCACCCGTCTTCGGCGGGCGGCGCGGACGCGCCAGCTTCCCTACGGCTGGACGATGACTGGTTGGGCGTCGGTCAAGCGATCCTGGCCGCTCACGACGAGCGTGTCCCCGGCCTTCAGGCCACTCGTAATCTCGGTGCGGCTTCCATCGCTGAGCCCGATGCTGACGGTCCGCGGGGTGGCGATGCCGTTCACCACGACGAAGACCTGCGACTGGCCTCCGCGATTGACCACGGCCGTGCTCGGGACTGTCAGGACGCCCTGGTGCGTCGCAGTCGCAAGCGAGACCCGCACGAGCATGCCGTCCTTCAGACCGGCGGATGGATCAGTCGGCGTGACCCGGACCATGACCGTACGGGTCTGCGGATCAACCGCCGGAGCGACTGCGGTCACGCGGGCGGGGATGCTCTTCCCGCCGAGCACGTCGGCGATGATCGTGGCACTCTGGTCCGGGTGGATCTGGTTCGCATACTGGGTATCGACGTTGACGGTCACATCAACGTGCGGGTCGATGATGGTCACGATGGGCGTTGTGGGCGCGGCCATCGCCCCGACCGAGAGGAGCTTCTGGGCGACGACGCCGTCGATCGGGGCCTTGATCAACGCCTGATCACGGGCGACCAGAGCAGCCTCGAGCGCGGCCTGGGCCTGCTGGACGGCGGCCTGGGCCGCCGCCTCGTCCTGCTTGGTATAGGGCTTCCGTGCCAGTTCGAGCTGCTGCTGGGCCACATCGACTGCGGCCTGGGCCTTGGCCAGGTCGGCGCTGGTATAGGGCGCCCGGGCCAGGGCGAGCTGCGCCCGCGCGGCCTCGACCGCCCCCGCGGCTGCGGCAATGTCGCTTGCGGAGCCGGGCTGCTCGGCCATCGCCAGCTGGGCGCGGGCGGCATCGACTGCGGCCTGGGCCTGGGCCAGCTGGGTCGCGGTTGGGGGATCGGTGAGGGTCTTCAGGTGGGCCTGGGCTTGATCGACGCCGGTATGCGCCGCGAATGCCGCGGCCTGGGCCGCCTTACAAAGCGCCTGCGGGGCCGCCGGATTGCAGGCGGCGTCTTTCTGGACATCAGCGGCGTAGGCTGCATCCTTTGCCTGCTCAACTGCTAATTGGGCCTCGCGAATCTGGTCTGCGGTCGGCCCATCCTTGAGCTGCTGCAGGCGCGCCTCGGCCGATGCCAGGTTCGCGCGGGCCTGGGCGATCATCTCGGCGCGGCCCTGCTTGAGCCCGTTCAGCTTTGCGATCGCCGCGTCGAGATTCCCCTGGGCGGCCTGCACGTTCTCGGGGCGGCCTCCCTGTTCAATGGCCGCCAGGGCCGCCTTGGCTGAGCGGAGGTTTGCCTCGGCCTGGGCGACCGTCTCCGGGCGGGGACCGGCCTGGATCTGGGCCAGCTTCGCCTGCGCTGCTGCGAGCGCTGCACGCGCCTGGTCCACCTGGGCATCGAGAGCGGCGTGGTCGAGTTCAGCAATCACGTCCCCTTTCTTCACCGGGCTCCCCACGTCCACGTTGAGAACGGTGATCTGGCCGGCGATCTTGGGGAGCACGCTGACCCGGTTTCGGGAGGTCACGTTGCCTGAGTAGACGATGGCGCCAGTGATGCTGCCAGGGGTAACGGTGGCGGTTCGAACGGCGACCGGCGTTGCGGGCGGGCCGCCGGAGGGAATAGCCGCGCACGCGGAGACGAGGATGGGGGCGACTGCTGTCAGACACAAAATCCGAGCCAGTCCATGCATACGGTGCGGGTTCCTCCGTCCTGAGAATCGCTACCTGGGGGCCTTACTGACCGTGCTGGCCGGGCAAGTCCCCGGCAAACGCGCGCCGGGCAGCGTTCCGAAGCAGGACGGCGGCCCGGGCGACGACGCGGAGCTCGTCAGGCGTGAGCTCTGCCAGCACACGGCCCAGCCGATCCCGCGCGGTGAGGTGGAAGCGATCCACGACCTCGGCGCCGGCCGGGGTGAGGCGCCCGACCACGACGCGGCGATCATGGGGGTCCTCCTCGCGTACCACCAGGCCGTGCTCGACGAGCCGGTCAAAGATGCCCGTGATGGTGGAAACCCCCGTTCCGAGGGCCTCGGCGAGTTCGCTCATAGATGCTTTCTCCAGGCTGTAGAGCGTCAGGAGGGTCTTCAGCTGGGGCATGGTGATATCGAGCCAGCTGTGTCGCGTCTCCCGATGCATACAGCGGCCAATGTCGCGGAAGAGATCGAGGATCTCCTCGATGGCCAGAGGCCGCTCGTCCAGGCTGTTCTTGGGTTCGGTTGACATCGTGTCACGGATTGTCCATCCACGCGGGCATCTCCACCGGTGCCCCGCCGCCTCGGCCCTCGGATGGCTCTGGGATCGTGGCCTCGGTGTACTGTTCCCTCGCGGGACCGAAATTTTCGCTGACGCATTGAATATTCGCGTCATGCGAAATAAATACCTGGACCGAATTATAGGCGGCACCTCTCCGTGCGTCAAGCATTTCTGAACCTTTCTCCGCAACCGCAGGGTATACGCGGTTGCGCTCCATTTGCTGGCGTGCCATCATGGCGCCTGGGCCGAGAGAGGCGGGGACGCGCTCGGCTATCTCTCCAGAAGGGGGAGGCCATGGCCAGGATTACCGAGGTCCGCTGTATCCGAACGCGGGCGAATGGCACCTGGGTGATTGTCAAGGTCCTGACTGATCAGCCCGGGCTTTACGGAATCGGCTCGGCATCCGATCACTATCACGCAACGACGGTCATGCACTTGATCGAGAACGCGGTCGGTCCGCGGTTAATCGGCCGCGATGCCAGCCGGATCGAGGACACCTGGCAGTCCATTTTCACCAGCGGCTACTGGCGTAACAGTTCCCTTCTGAATACCGCGCTTGGGGCGATCGATGTAGCTCTGTGGGATATCAAGGGCAAAGAGGCGGGAATGCCCATCTATCAGCTGCTTGGCGGTCCCTGCCGTCCGGCCGTTCCCTGCTATGCCCACGCCGTTGGTGATGATCTGCCGTCCCTCGAGGACGACGTTCGACGCTACATGGAGGAGGGCTATCCGGTTATCCGCTGTCAGCTTGGACCGTACGGTGGCGGCGGCTTCGTCGAGCCGAATCGGGTCAGCCGTCCGCGGAATGCCTGGCCCCAGGAACGTATTTTTGACGACGAGGCCTACCTGGAGAATATCCCGCGGATGTTCGCGTATCTGCGCGAGAGGATCGGGTTCGGGGTCAAGCTCACCCACGATGTCCATGAGCACCTGCGTCCTCAGGTCGCGGTGGCACTGGCCAAACTTCTTGAGCCGTACCGACTGTTCTTCCTGGAAGATGCCCTGCCGCCGGAGCAGATCGCGTACTTCCGGCTGATCCGCCAGCAGTGTACGACCCCCCAGGCTATGGGCGAGCTCTTCGTCAACCCACACGAATGGCTTCCTGTGATCCAGGAGCGCCTGATCGATTTTATCCGCTGCCGGGTCTCCAAAGTGGGAGGGATCACCCAGGCCCAGAAGATCGCCCATCTCTGCGAGTGGTACGGCGTCCAGACCGCCTGGCAGGAGGGGGGCGATAACGATCCGGTGAACCAGGCCGCGGCGATGCACCTGGACCTGGCCAGCTGGAACTTCGGCATCCAGGAGGAGAACCACTTTCGCCCAGAGGAGCTGGAGGTGTTCCCAGGGCACGCGGTGCTCGAGCACGGCTATCTCTACCCGAACGATCGACCGGGGCTCGGTGTGGATATCGATGAGGAGAAGGCTCGCCAGCTTCTCCAGCCCGACCTGGCCCGCCGCGTCTTCTCGATGGCGGAGGATCGTCGGGCCGATGGGACGGTTGTTCGGCCGTGAGGATGCTGTCGCAGCGCGGCGATTGGTACAATAGATATGAACGAAACATGACGTCGGGATGGGGTATTCGGCGAAAGGCCGTGGTCACCCCGTCCTGGTGAGCGGGGTAGGCGATCACGTAGCGTGGCTCGGTCAACCTGGGAGCGGATCCGGTCGAACCCGGCCCTGGCCGCGCCCCGGCTGCTCCGTGAGCGGGTCATCGATGCGATCCGCGCCTTCTTCAAGGCGCGAGGATTTCACGAGGTCGAGACGCCGCTTCTCGTTCGGTACCCGGGGATGGAGCCGTATCTCGAGGTCTTCCAGACGACCTGGATGACTGCGCGCGGCGAGCGGCACGTGGGGTACCTGGCGACGTCACCGGAATACGCGATGAAGAAGCTGCTCGCTGCCGGGGTCGGGCCGATCTTCCAGATCTGCAAGAGCTTTCGAAATCGGGAGGACGTCAGCGCCCTGCACAATCCGGAGTTCACGATTCTGGAATGGTATCGGCCGTACGCCGATTACACGGCCCTGATGGATGACTGCGCGGAGCTTTTCCGACATATCGCGCGTGCGCTTGATCCGGCATCGGATGGGGCTGGCTGGCGCTACCAGGGGCGCTGGATCGATTTTGCCGCGCCGTGGGAACGGCTGTCGGTGCGGGAGGCGTTTGAACGGTATGCAGGGGTGCGCCTGCAGGATGGGCCAGACGCACTTTTCGCAGCGGCGCGTGCCAAGGGGTACCCGGTGAGTGCCGAGACGACCTGGGAGCAGGCCTATCATCAGATCTTCCTGAATGAGATCGAGCCGCACCTCGGTCAGGGCATTCCGACTATTCTGTATGACTACCCGATCGCGATGGCAGCCCTGGCCCGCGCCAGTCCGCGCGATCCGTCGGTTGCCGAGCGGTTCGAGCTCTACGTGGCGGGGATCGAGCTGGCCAACGCATTCAGCGAGCTAATCGATGTGGAGGAGCAGCGGCGGCGCCTTCTCCAGGAGCGGGAAGAGCGGCGGCGTCTTGGCCGCACCCTCTATGATCTCGATGAGGACTTCCTCCGGGCCCTGGAGCTTGGTCTGCCGCCATCCGCGGGCATTGCGCTGGGGGTTGACCGCCTCGCGATGCTATTCGCGGATGTTACGTCGATTCGCGACGTGCTGTGGTTTCCTGCGGACGAGCTCTTCGGGACTGCCGCTTGCAGGGACGATTCGATGCGGCTGGGCGGCGAGGGACAGACTGATGCGAACCCGGGCGGCTTGGCTCCCGCCGAGGGCGAGCAGGACATGCAACGGTAAGGAGTAACCATGCAGATCACAACAACGGAGTTTCGAAAGGGTCTCTACATTCTCTTTCGGGATGAGCCCTATCAAATCATTGACCTTGAGTTCGTCAACCCCGGCAAGGGATCGGCCTTCTTCCGGACCAAGCTCAAGTCGCTGAAGACCGGCCGGGTCATTGATTACACCTTCAAGTCCGGCGAATCGGTGGAAGATTACCCGGTCGTGACCCGTGAGCTTCAGTATCTCTACCGGGATGGCGACCATCTCGTCTTCATGGATCCCGAGACATTCAACCAGTACACGGCCGAGGCCGAGGTGCTGGGGCCGATCGTGGACTTTCTCCGCGAGAACGATACCTACTCAGTCATGCTTCATGACGATGAAGTAGTCGGGTTGCGCCCTCCGAAGCGCGTTGTCCTGACGGTTGCGCAGGCTGAGCCCAGTGTGAAGGGCAATACGGCAACTGGTCTGACCAAGCCGGTTGTGCTCGATAATGGGGTCACGATCATCGCGCCCGCGTTCATCGAAGTCGGTGATACGATCGCCGTGAATCCAGATACCCGTGAATACATCGAGCGCGTCAGTGCGTGATTTCTCCCCGTGAATGCCCTCGCCGAAGCGTTCCGCACCAGTGTCAGCACGGTCGGAGAGTTGTGCGCCTACCTGCGGGAGCGCGGCATCGACCCATCCACTGCCCGGATCGAGGAGGTTGCCGAGCCAGCGGTCCTCCCGATCCGGGTTCCCCGCTACTATCTGGACCTCATCAACTGGGATGACCCGAAGGATCCGCTTCGACGGCAGGTTCTGCCAGAACCGGATGAGGGCCGGATCCTGCCGGATGACCTGCGCGACCCAATCGGCGATGAGGCGCACAGCCCGGTTCCCGGGATCGTCCACCGCTATCCGGACCGGGTACTCTTTCTTCTCACGACCGCCTGCGCGGTCCACTGCCGTTTCTGCTTCCGCCGCGAGTTCGTAGGAACACCTGCCCGCACGCTCCGCCCGGATCAGTTCACCGGGGCGCTTGATTACATCTCCGCCCACCCGGAGATCTGGGAGGTCATCCTCAGCGGTGGCGATCCGCTTGTCTTCCCGAATCGGTACCTCGACTCGGTTCTGCATCGGATCCGGGAGATCCCGCACGTCCGGGTTCTTCGCATCCATACCCGGACTCCGACGATCTTCCCCTGGCGCCTTGATACGGAGTTCGCCGATATGGCCCGGCAATATGCTCCGCTCTATCTAGTCGTTCACGTCAATCATCCGCGTGAGGTGACATCTGCCTTTGCTGAACGAATCGGCATTGTTGTTGATCGCGGCATTCCCGTGCTCAGCCAGACGGTGCTTCTGCGCGGAGTGAACGATGACGTGGAGACGCTGTCCGCACTCTTCAGGCGCCTGGTCGAGGTGCGTGTCAAGCCGTACTACCTGCACCAGCTCGATCGCGCGGCGGGAACCAACCACTTTCGCGTGCCCATCGCCGAGGGCATCCGTTTGATGTCTCGCCTCCGCGGCTACATCTCGGGGCTGTGCCTTCCCACCTATATGCTGGATATTCCCGGCGGGCACGGGAAGGTGCCGGTGGGGCCGGTCTACATTCACCCGCGTGACGAGCGGATCTACGACGTGGTGAACTATCGGGGCGAATGGTTCCGGTACGTAGAGCCACTCCCTTCGGATCGGATGCCGTGACGCGCGTTCCCGCGCGGCCAGGGCTGGGCTGTTACATCGGTGGGGGATTGATCGTGATCGGGGCATTCCAGTCGGAGAACCGCATCACGTACTTCCCATCGGCCGACCGGAACTCCACCGGCAGGTAGTCACTGACCCCCACGCACATGGTGCCGCTGCTGGCGGGGTCAGAGCTGGTCAGGATCCACTGCTGACAGGACTTCCCCTCAATCGTGACGAGGTTTCCCCGGGTTACTGAATCGCCGGAAGCCAGGCTGTCATTGAAACCGTTAATGATCTCCTGCGGATCCGATAAGAGGTTAGTAGGGATATTCCCCGGCGTCGTCTGCTTGGTCCATTTCCCGTTAAAAAAGTTGTACTGATCCTGCCCGATCTGAATGCTCTCGATCGCCGTCTGACCGCCCATGGTCAGCTTCACATGGGAGCGGTCGGGCCGAACCACTTCCCAGAGCATTGTTCCCGAGGATGATGGATCAGCACTGGTAATAGTGATGCGGAAGCTGCGCGCGGCGGCCCATGCCTCGGCCATCTTTCGGACGTCCTCCTCTCCCACAGCGGAGCCGCTGGCTGGCGATGGACCGGGCGTTCCGGTCGATGCGGCGGTTGTCAGAGCCGGTGTCGGCATGGGTGCGGCGGTTGGCGGTGCGGTCGGAGACGTGATCACGGTTTGCGACGCGGCCGGGGTCACCGGGGCACGGTCGGCCAACGCGGGGGATGGAGAGACGACAGCCGTGGCTCCCGCGCTGGCGGTGCTGCTGGTTCCCGGTGCGGGCGCCGCTCCGCTTGAGCAGCCGCTCGCGAGGAGGACACCGACGAGGCCGATGGCAAGGACGCACCGGGAACGAATCACCAGTTCTCCTCCTTGAAAGATGCCGCGGTCCGGTCGCTCAGGGGACCGGCGCGGCCGATCGTCCCGGCGTGTGGGACTGTTACGACCGTTCGCTGTCCCGAACCGTGCCCGCTCAGCGGGCGAGCGAGCGGCCGTCACCGGTCCCAAGTATACCTCCGAGAGAGGTCGGGACTCAATACTGGCTCGCGGCGCCGCCATACGGCCGGGAAGGGCTCATCGGCCCGGGCATCGCGTTCGGTCAGCTGTGCTGGAACGGACCGATGCACTCGGGCCGATACCGCGGCGTGTCGATAGCGGCGAAGTGATTGGCTGGGACCTGTGCGGCAACGGACCGGGGAAGCCGGAGGCGGCACCTCCGAGATCGACAGTGCGGAGGGTATCCGGATCCTGTGCACCGCACGGGAGATATCGGATCGTATGGCGGGAATGGCCGGGGCTCAGGGGGAACGGATGGGGTGCCCTTCCCTGCGCGGCATGCCC
>JADGGD010000195.1 GCA_019690095.1 Chloroflexota bacterium | reverse complement strand
AAAAGCTCCTGCGGGGGCGGCGGGCGGGTTTGCGGCACGCCGCGGTAGACCTTCGCACCCGTGAGGCGGCACCGCTTAGACCGGCCACATCTGGCGCCGGTAGGCGGTATCCCAAAACCACCACTCGTACCGACTGCTGATGATGTAGTTCTGCTCACAGCGCGCGAGCGTCGCCGCGTCGGCTGATGCGGCAAGCCGATCATAGAGCTCCTCAAGGGCCGCCACCCGCGGACGGTACCCCTCCGGTCCAGGGCGGTAGAAATCGATCCACTCCGCGTACATCGGGTTCGGCGGAGGCGGCCCATCCGAGAGCTTCTGACCAACGTAGGTGTAGACGCAGGGACAGGGGAGCAGTGCGGCCAGCGCCTCGGCCGTGCTCCCGGCGTGCGCCGCAGCGAGCATATGGCGGGTATAGGCCCAATTGGCCTCGTTCATCGTCCAGGTGATGTTGTCGAAGTCCAGGCCCAGCTGTGCCGCGTGTTTCTTATGGAAATGGTACTCCATATCCACGAGCGGCTGGACCCAGCCCAGGAGGAACTTCATCACCGCCGGATCCGGGCACCGACCGGCGATGATCGCCGCAGCGCGGGTGAACTCCTGCAAGTAGAGCCAGTCCTGCTGGACGTAGAAGCGAAAGGTCTCCTCCGGCAGGGTTCCCGCTTTCAGTTCGCGCAGATACGGATGCTCGAGGATCCGCCGCCAGACCGGCATCGCCGCAGTACGCAGTCGCTCCGCCGGTCTGGTCAATGTCTGCTCGCTCATGAACGATTTACCTCCGTGTTATTTGCGCGCTCGCTGACCGCCGATTCGCCGCAGCCCGCGCCACCCAGAAGGCGCACCGCGGTCCGGGATTACCAGGGGACGACCTTGAGCCCCAGGAGCCCGTGGCTCGCCAGGAGCCCCAGATAAACTGCGACAACCACGACGAGAATAACCAGCCAGCGGCGGGTAGCACGTTCCACTCACAAACCTCCCCCGTATCCTGCAGGCAGGATCGTGATCAGCCGAAGATCGGCGGCACCAGCCGTCCGAGCCAGCCCACCAGCGCCAGGACAAGGAGGCATCCTCCGATCAGCACCAGCGCGCCGACCGCGAATGCCAGGTCCGCCCGGCCGAACGTCGAGCGCCGATAGAACGTCCGCGAGGGATAGGCACCAAAGCCACGGGCGTCCATCGCCAGGGCAACGCGTTCGGCACGCCGCACTGCTCCCGCCAGCAGGGGTACCAGCAAGCTGATCACGTACCGATAGCGCTCAACCGGTCCGCCTCCCCCGGCGACCCCCCGGATGCGGTGGGCAGCCCTGATCGTCGCCAGCTCGCTATCTAACAGCGGGACGAAGCCGTAGGCTGCGTGGGCACCGTAACCGATCCGATATCCCAGATGGAGTCTCTGGATCAGGGCCTGGACGAAGTCCGTCGGATCGGTCGTGAGAACGAACAGCAGCGACGCACTGAAAAAGCCAAGCATGCGGAGCGCGACGACCAGACCGTAGGCCACCCCCTGATCTGTGACGACGAGCCCTCCAATCATCCAGAGCGGCCGAGAGCGAGACGACGGGTCCGGCACGTAGAAGGCGATGGTTGTCCAGACGACGCCCAGAGACAGCGCGGCGACGGGGAGGAGAAGGCGGGCCAGGCGCCCGGGCGGAACACGTCCGAGTATCCCAATCGCCGCGACGGTCACCGCGGTCGCGTACAGCGAGAAGACCGGTGTGACGATCACGGTGAGAGCAAGCATCAGCAGGAGCGCCGTCGCCAGCTTCGTCAAGGGATTCAAGCGATGGAGGAAGGTGTCCTCCTCGTGATAGAGAAGAGACGGCATCAGCTTCCTCCCTGCGGCCAATTCCGCGAACCTGCGGGCGCTTCGAGCCGCCCGGCTGTCTCACACGAGACCGCTGGCGGGCGCCCCGCCCGCTCGCATAGACAGCGCACGAGGTCCTCTACCGTAGCGGTCAGCGGGAACGAGGGGTCAACCGCGGCCAGCGCACGGCTGACCTGGATAAGCGGTGGTACGGTGAGACGGCCGCGAGCCAGAAGATCCGTCCGGGCAAACAGGTGCTCCGGGCGTCCGCGAAAGATCAGCGTACCTTCGACCAGGAGTGCAACCTCCTGGGCATACTCAGCCACGAGTCGCAGGTCGTGGGTGATCATGATGATCGTCCGCCCCGCCCGATTCAGGGCAACCAGCCGTTCCATCAGCGAGCGGGTGTTCGCACGGTCCTGGCCGAAGGTCGGCTCATCCAGCAGGAGAATCGGCTGGTCGAGAACCAGCATGGTCGCAACGCTGAGCCGGCGCTTTTCGCCATGGCTGAGCGTGAAAGGATTGGCCGCCGCATGGTCCTGCAGACCGAAGTCGGTGAGCACGGCCTGGACGATGCGCCCGATCTCGGACTCTGTGCGACCCTGGACGCGAAGGCCAAACGCCAGCTCGTCGTAGACGGTGCGTGCCACGAACTGGTGCTCGGGATTCTGAAAGACATAGCCAACGAATCGCGGAAGCTCGCGGGATGGAATAGCACGAATGTCCCGCCCAAACAGCCGGACGACGCCGCGCGGGGCCGGCAAGCTACCGATGAGGTGAGCGGCAAGGGTCGATTTACCGGCCCCATTTGGCCCCACGATCGCGACAAACGCCCCAGTGGGGACGGCCAGGCTGACCTCCTGGAGTGCCCGTGCCCCTCCAGGATAGCAGTAGGACAGACCCGTGATCTCGACCGCAACCGGCGCCTCCATCCTCCGCCCGGCTGGCGGTGATGCGGGCTGCATCGCCACCAGGGCATTGGATGCCACCGCGTCCGGCAGGCTCGGAAGCGCATCGCCATTGTGAGCGCCCCCCTCTCGGCCCGGCGTCTCCATGACAATCCGTCGAAACGCCTCGACCGCTCCGGCGATGGTCACCGGATACGGATCGGGATGAATGCCTGCCTGGCGAAGCCTGTTTGCCACCTCGCTGACCTGGGGGATCCAGATCCCCAGCTCATCAAGCGTTCGACCGTACACACTCAGAATCTCAGTGGGAGGACCCAGCGCGATCCTCCGTCCACCGGGCCCGAGAACGAGTATGCGGTCAGTCAGGTGCATCACCGAGTCCAGCCGGTGCTCGATGATGATGATCGTTCGATCGCGCCGCGCGCGCAGACGGCCGATGGTCGCAAAGAAATCCTCGGCGCCGGCCGGGTCAAGGTTGGAGGTCGGCTCGTCCAGCACGAGGATCGCCGGATCGAGAGCAAGGACTGCAGCCAGGGCCACCCGCTGGCGCTCCCCTCCCGACAGGTGGTCGATCCGGGTACGGCTCGCGCCGGTCATACCGACCAGATTGAGGGCCCGTTGAATCCGCGCCGCCATCTCTGACCGCGGCACATTGAGGTTCTCCAGGCCAAAGGCGATCTCATCATCAACCCGAAGCATGCAGAACTGGGAGTCCGGATCCTGGAATACGATCCCAACCGTCCGGGCCAGCTCGGCGGTGGGTGTCGCCACGGTGTCCCGGCCTTCCACCAGAACGCGGCCGCGCATCTCACCGGGAATGGCATGGGGGATCAGGCCATTGAGGCACAGGGCAAGCGTGCTCTTACCACTCCCGCTGGGTCCGAGGATCAGGAGCGTCTCCCCCTGCGCGACCGTGAAGGAGAGGTGCTCAAGGACCGGCCGTACCTGCCCCGGGTACGAGAAGGAGAGGTCTTCCACAACGATGGCGGGCGTCGACATCGCTATCGGCCCTGCTTGCGCTGGGCGGCAATGGCGAACCCATCGAAGACGCCAGTCGGGACCAAGGCATCCCCGACTGCGCGGGCAAGCCAACCGGCGGCAGCCCCACTCAGGACCTCAAGAGCCAGAAAGCCGATCACTACCCCTGGCATCAACCGGAACGTAGGAAGCCCGCCGGCGAGGACGAGATATCCACTCGTCCAGACGACGTAGGTCCAGAAGAAGACGAACGCGTCAAACGCGCCCGCGAGGGCCATGACCCCCCAGCCGAACCGCCGGTAGCCGGTCAGCAGGAAGACGACCTCAGCCCCTAATCCCTCGAGGACACCCGCCAGGATTACACCGATGCCGAAGGGATTAAATGATGCCTCGACGATTGCGGCGATCACCTCGCCGATCAGTGCGGAACCGGGACGCCGCACGATATAGGGAACGAGAAGGGCCCCGAGAAGCCAGAACCCCTCGGCAAGCGACTGGGTAACAGGGCCGAGCACGCCGCGAATCAGGATATAGATCCAATCGTAGACAATGAACGCGAGACCAACTGCGACGGCGAGCGCCGCCGCCACGACGATGTCGCGCGTGCTCCAGGTCACACGCGCACCGGGTTCAGGGGACTGGATCGGCGAATCCATCACAGAACCTCTCCTGATCATCCGTGCCCGGGGAGGAGGGAGCTGCCGCGGCCCGGTTCACACTCAACCGGCGGCAACCCGATCCGGTGATCGCGAGGCTGCCGGAAGCCTGCGACCAGATGAAAAAAAAGCCACCGCGAGCACTTCGACAACCGCGATGGCGTTGAACCGGTCACCAGACCCCGTCAGCCGCTCGCCCCCACCGATCGAGGCACGGCCACGGACTCGCCGACCGTGAGAACGCCCGCTTCCCTACGCTCGTCTTCCGTCCCGCAACGCCAGGCGCGCCGCGTACGGCTTCCCGAGATCAGGTTCAAAGAGTTGGTGGGCTTGACCCCGCCTCTCAGCTGCTCGCTCCCCCGCGGGCATGGACCATATTCAGCTGGTAAACAGCCGATTCCATCGGCCGGGACGTATTCTACGCCGGCACCGTCTGGCTGTCAACGATCCGATTGTCACAACCAGCAGCCCGTGTTACACTCCCGCCAGCCAGGGAGCACGCCGGACGAGATCGACACCCCGCGGTCGCCGACCGGTCACGCTGACGGGGTGGGTAAATCAAGGGGAGAAGCGGGTGGCCGAACGGTATCCCTCGCTCTGGCTCACCATCATGACGGCGCTCACGGCACTCGCGATACTCGCCGTGCCAGGCGTGCCGACAGCATACGCTGATCCCCAGGCGTCCGAGACGCCGACGCCCACGATCACGCTCACCGCCGTGCCCACGGTGTCCCCTTCACCTCTGGTGACGTCCACGGCGACCATATCCCCAACGCCGGTGGCCTCTCCTTCGCCTTCGCCGACTGCGTCTTCGGCGCTCCCATCTGATACACCTGCGGCTTCTCCATCCTCCACGAGATCAGCTACGCCAGCGGCGACAGCCTCGCCGACTGAATCCCTCACGCCAGGGAATACGAGCACCCCCTCGGCGACTGCCCGCTCTACGCCCACGACATCACCAGATGCGACAATCAGCCCAACCGTGCCAGCGGCGTCGCCGTCACCGTCACCTTCCAGCAGTCCTACGGTGAGCCCATCCCTCACTCCGACCCGGACACCATCGAGCACCGCCACTCCGACGCCAACGCCGTCGCCAACCCCCGTCTCGCCAACCGCCAGCCCGACCCCAACTTTATCGCCAACCGCATCGCCGACCCTGTCCCCTTCGCCGACCACGAGCCCCACACCAACCATCACC
>JADGGD010000194.1 GCA_019690095.1 Chloroflexota bacterium | reverse complement strand
GTAACCTGGAGCGACGGCCAGCCGTTCACCGCAGATGATGTCGTCTTCACCTATGATTTGCTCAAGAAGAACGAGGGCATGGTCTGGGCGGCCGAGACGAATCAGGCGGTTGATACGGTTGAGAAGGTCGACGACCATACCGTTGCCTTCAAGCTGAAGTCGCCGAATCCGCGCTTCCACCTGATCCGGGAGGCGTTCCCGGCGGTTGGGATCTGGGGCGGTGTCACGATCCTGCCCAAGCATATCTGGGAGGGCAAGGATCCGCTCACCTTCAAAAACTCCAATCCGGTCGGCACTGGTCCCTACAAGCTGGTCAGCGCGACACCGACCGCGCTGACGTTCGAACGCCGGGATGACTGGTGGGCGTTGAAGGTCCTGAACATTCCGCCGGGGCCGAAGACGATCAACTTCCAGTACATTGGGCCCGAGACGAACGTGGCCCTCGCCCTGGCGAATAACGAGATCGATACGCCGTTCATCGGCATCCTCTCCGCCGGCTCCTTCAAAGAGGTGGCGCGCCGCAATCCGAAGGTGCGGGCCTGGCTGAAGGATCCGCCATACTCGTGGCTGGATCCGTGTCCCCGGGCACTGATGGTGCAGAATGCCCGGCCGCCCTATGATAAGAAGGAGGTCCGGTGGGCCCTCTCGTATATGATTGATCGCCAGGCGGTGGTCAATCTCGCCTACGAGGGGGTCACGGTGCCGACCTGGGGCATCTGGCCGTTCTACGATGGGAATAAGCCGTACTTCGACGCGATTAGTGATCTTCTCAAGCAGTATCCTGTCCAGGCGCACGATCCGGCCAAGGCGCGCGACCTCTTGAAGTCGGTCGGGTTGACCCCGTCAGACCTGCACCCGACATATGTCGTCGACTCTGACGCGAACGAGGACATGAAAGTGGCGCAGGTTATCTCCGACCAGCTCCAGCGCGAGGGAGTAAAGGTCAAGCTCCAGCCCATGAGCGGCAGCCCGCTGACCGATACGATCCTGCGTGGCAACTATGACCTGGCGCTGAACGCTTTCTGCCCGGGCTACATCGTCGAGAACCTGGATCTCTTCCACAGCAAGAACTACCGGCCGCTGGGGCAGAACGCGCCCTGGTTCGAGCGGAACTCCTATCGGTACCGCAACCCACAGCTTGATGCTGTGGTCGACCAGATGTTCAAGGTTGACCCGAACGATACCGCGAAGCTCATCGATCTCTATAAGCAGGCTATGGCGATCTGGCTGCCGGACCTGCCGGTGATCCCGATCGTCCAGGCGCCAGCGCTGGTCCCCTTCAATTTCTCCTATTGGGATAACTGGCCGACGGCTGAGAATCCCTGGAACATGCCGGTGAGCTGGTGGGCGACCTTCAATCTTGTCATCCACGGCTTCGTGGATCCCAAGACCGGCCAGCTCGTCAAGGGGATCCATTCTACGGTGAGCGGTTAGCGGCGGACAGTCGGTTCCGGGGCGGTTCGATGCGCGAACCGCCCCTTGTTTATCCCGCGCCATTGTCCTGTGATGGTGATCCGCGCTCGGATGGATGTCATGTCGATTTATCTGCGATACCTGGCCCAGCGCTTCCTTATCTTCGTGGCCACCATCTTTATCTCGATTACGCTTGTCTTCCTGCTGCCGCGCTTCATCCCGGGCAACCCGCTGGGAGCAATCTTCCTCCAGCTGGCGCGGATGGGCGGGAGCATGGGGCAACAGGAGCTCGTTCGGGCCTATACCGAGCGGTTCGGGCTTGATAAGCCTCTCTGGCAGCAGTACCTCAGCTTCCTGGCCCAGCTGGTCCAGGGGAACCTGGGGTATTCGATCGCCAGCTTCCCTTCGACTGTCTCCGACCTGATCATGCAGGCGTTGCCGTGGACAATCGGCTTGCTCACGGTCACCACCCTGCTGAGCTGGTCGCTCGGCTCATTCCTCGGGGCGGTCGTCGGCTGGCGTGCCGGCGGGGCTCCTCTGGCCCGAATCCTGGTGGTACTGCTCCTCCTGACCTATACGATTCCCTACTATATCCTCGCGATCATCCTTCTCTTCCTCTTCGCCTTCTACTTCCCGATCTTCCCGCTCTCCGGGGCGTACTCTGTTGGGCTTCAACCATCGCTGAGCATCACTTTTATCCTGAACGTCCTGCGGCATGCCGTTCTACCGGCCCTGAGCATCGTGCTCGTCTCCCTGGGGTGGTGGTTCCTGAGCATGCGCAGTCTGATCACCTCGATTAAAGGCGAGGACTATATCCTCTGGGCCGAGGCCAAGGGGCTTCGTCCTGGACGCATCCTCTGGCGGTACGCCTTTCGCAACGCCCTGCTTCCCCAGGCGACCGGTCTTGCCCTCTCGCTTGGGAACATCGTCGGTGGTGCCCTGATTACCGAGGTGATCTTCGGCTACCCCGGCCTGGGCTGGTTGATCTACAACTCGATCAAAGGGGTGGATTATCCGGTCATCCAGGGGAGCGCCCTCTTGATCATCGTCTCCGTCGCACTGGCGAACTTCGTGATCGATAGCGTCTATCCACTCATCGACCCCCGGGTCCGCCTGGGTGCGGGAGGAAGGAGCTGACTATGGCCGCGGTGACGATCGAGATCCCCGGCAGTCGGCCGCGCAGCGTCCCCGCACTCCTTCTCGGAAATCCGCGTTTTGTGGCGGGGCTTGTTCTCCTGCTGATCTGCGTGGGGATTACGGTGGCCAGCGACCTGGCCTTCGGTGCGCACGCGCGCGAGTCCGGCGCGTTTCTCCCCAAGCTCCCGCCGGAGCCGGATGCGCCGCTCGGCACCACAGCCCTCGGTCAGAGCGTTGCGGCCCAGCTCGCCGAGGCGATCCCGAACTCGATGGCCGTCGGGCTGATCGCGGCGCTGGTCGGAACCCTGCTCGGCGCGGCGATCGGGTTTGCCAGCGGCTACTTTGGCTCGCTGACCGACGCCCTCTTGCGGATCCTGATCGACGTGTTTCTTGCCGTGCCGTCGCTCCTTTTCCTCCTCCTTATCGCCTCGCTCATGAAAGGGGTCGACCTCACCACACTTGCCCTGGTCATCGGCCTGTTTGCCTGGGCCTGGCCGGCGCGCCAGATCCGGGCGCAGGTCCTCAGTCTACGGGAGCGGCTCTTCGTCGACCTGGCGCGCATGTCCGGTCTCTCGGGGTCGGAGATCATCCTGCGAGAGCTCGCGCCCAATATGCTGCCCTGGCTCGGCGCCAACTTTGTCAACGCGTTCATCTCGGCGGTGCTGGCTGAGTCCGGGCTCTCGCTTCTGGGTCTTGGTCCCCAGCCGAGCATGACCCTCGGCATGATGATCTACTGGGCGCTGAGCTACGGTGCGATCCTGCAGAACCTCTGGTGGTGGTGGGCGCCGCCAGTTATCATCCTGGTCGCGCTGTTCTTCGCCCTCTACCTCATTCATCTGGGGCTCGACGAGGTCAGCAATCCGCGCCTGAATCGCTAGCTTGTCTCCCCGAGACAGACGGTAGAGGCGTCTAAGCAGGATGGAGGGATTTTCCCGACTCAGACCTTGCCACTCAGGGCCAGCCGATAGACGTTCTCGGTCTCTGGTTCCGGCCCGCAGTCGAGCTCGGTCTGAAGTGTATGGATGCAGAGCTCGTACCAGCGGCGTACCCGACCGCGCTGACCGAGCCGGGCGTGACAGAGCATAAGGAGGCGATAGGCATCCTCGCGGCAGCAGTCCTTAGCCAGGATCTGCTGGCAACGGGTGATCGCCTCCTGGTAGTCACCCCGTGCCTCGGCCTGTTGGGCCAGGCGGCTGACGACGAATAGATACTGGTCCTTCAGGGCCTCTCGACGGAACATAGGCCAGTCATCGAGCGATTCCTCGAGGAAATCTCCCTGGTAGAGCTCGGCCGCTCGTGTGAAGAGAGCCAGCGCCTGATCGTGCTGACCCCGGGCCTCGCGGGCACGTCCGACCGTATAGCAGTGCTCGAACTCTTCGACATCGATCCAGAGTTCCGGAGCAACGAGCTGGTAGCCGGACTCGTGGGCCTGGATATCGAGCTGTCCTCTGGCAATCCCGTGCTCACCGAGCACCCGCCGGAGCACGTGAACGGCAACCTTCAGCGACGTTCCGGCCGCGGCGGCATCAGGATCGGGCCAGAGCGCCTGGATCAGCGTCTCGCGCGGGATCGGATGCCCCCGGTGGGTGACGAGATACTGGAAGAGGGCTCGGGCCCGGCTCGACCGCCATTCCTCGATCCGCGTTCCGGCGGCGTTGACCGTGAACGCTCCCAGGCACCGGACAGCGATTGACGGCGGCGCCTGACCGACCGCCAGGGGAGCGGCCCCCGGTCGGGGAGAGCTCAGCAGTCCGAGCATGCTCGTGATCTGATCATCGAGCCGGGTCAGGTGGGTCGTGAGGGTCATTCCCAGGTCGCGGATGGCCGCGGCCAGGCTGACCGTATCATTCCCCGCGGTGGGCAGTCGATCCCGCCGCGGCCTTGCCGCCGATTTGTCCGTCGCGCGTGCCGTGAGCATCGCCATTCGTACTCCAGCCGGTGTTTGGTGGGCTGAGCTGGCCCTGGGGTCGGTTATTGCTCACCATCCTGCCGATCGCGGCCCTCTCGACCTGTCGACCTCGTGCACATCATTCGCGATCACCCGCAGTCGAGCGTCCTCCCGTCCGGACCGCGGCCGCCGGATTCAGCCGGTTGGCTGTGTGGGCTCTGCCGTATCCGCGGGGCCCGGCCCGGACGGCGGATCGCCGTCATCGACGCGGGTCGGCAGGGCATCCGGCCCGAGAAAGTCCTGGATGAACCGCACCATGCGCTCGAGATCGCGGAAGTACTTTCCCCGTCGGCTCGCAATGTGCTGGATGTGCCCGCGGCCCGAGCCGGGGCTTCCATCTGTCCAGATGCGAATGATGAAGGTCTGGTACTGTCCCATGGCGTGCTCTCCCGGCGTGCCTCCGGTGCCGGGATGGCACGCCGGGGGCTTCTCTATCCCTCTGTACGGCGGGCGTTCTGTCTGCGCGCGGCGGACATCCGCCGGTGCCGCTTCATCAACCATGGGCTACTCCGGCTTGAAGGTCAGGACAACCTCGCCTATCTTGATCTGATCGTTCGCAGCCAGCTTCCGCCGGCTAATCGCCTCGCCGTTCACGCGCGTGCCGTTCAGGCTCTTCAGATCCTCGATCCAGAACTCCCCATTCTCAATGATGATCTTCGCATGCCGTCGGGAGGCCATTGGGTCGCGAATGACCACTGCATTGGATGCCTCGCGGCCGATCATCGTTTCGGCCTCTTGGATTACCACCTCGCTCTGCACGCCGTTCTGGAGGATGATCAGCCGTGCACGCGGCAGAGACGGGACGACCGTGGCGCCAGCGGCGATAGTCGCGCCTGCGCTTACCACGGTCGCCTCGCCTGATGGGGGCAGTGCCATTGCCTCGGTGCGGTCGGTGATTACTGTCTGTTCGCGGGGAGGCTGGGGAGGGGTCGCAGGAGGCGGCGTAGGCGATACCGGCGCCGGGCGCCGTCCGAGGACCACTGCCGCTGCGACAGCCGCGGCGAGGACGAGGACAACCCCGCCGGCGATGGCGTAGGAGAGGGGAGAGACTGCTGCCGCAGTGGTGGGGACTGGCGTCGGTGCGGCGGTGGCCGGAAGCGCGGTGGGATGGGGT
>JADGGD010000193.1 GCA_019690095.1 Chloroflexota bacterium | reverse complement strand
GGCCTGGACCCGGCTGGGCTTGCCGCCAAGCCAGATCAGGAGATCCAGCGAATGGGGCGACTGGTTCATCAGCACGCCCCCGCCTTCACCCTTCCAGGTTCCCCGCCAGGCGCCGCTGTCGTAGTAAGCCTGGGTCCGATACCAGTGGCTGGCGATCATGACCGAGCGGTAGATGCGGCCGATTGCCCCCTCGGCAAGAAGCTGGTGTGCACGCTTGATGTGCGGCTCGGTTCGGGTCTGGAACATCACGCCGAGGACCACGCCTGCCCGCTGGGCCGCGGTAATCATGCGATCGGCCTCGCTCACTGTCACGGCGATCGGCTTCTCCGAGAGGACGTGAAGCCCGCGCTCCATGGCATAGAGGGCAATCGGGGCGTGGAAGGGGTGTGGGGTGGCGATCAGCACGGCTTCGCAGGTCCCGCTGTCGATGAGATCGCGGTAGCTGTAGAAGCCGGGGATATCGTAGCGCGCGCTGATCTCATCAACGGCTTCCTTCACCACGTCGGCGACGCCGACGAAGCGCACCTCGGGCAGATGCATCTCTTTCTCGAGGTGGCTCCGTCCCATGCCGCCCAGCCCAACCAGGCCCAGCTTCAACGGTTCCATCGTGCCCCTCCTCCGTCGGAATGCTCTCCGGGCCGGGACCCGCGCGGTCGGTAGTGGGAGAATGCGGGCGGTGGCAGACCGGCCGGGCGCGTGCCCCGGTAAGGTCGGCCCCATCTTAGCACAGGATGCCCGGCCCGTCAGGGAGGCACGGCTGCGGCTGCCCACTTTTTCCGGATCACGCTGGGCGAGAGACCGGGGCGGCCCTCATCTGCTGGTGGGGACCGTACGGCGTTAGCGGTTGCGGGCAGGCAGGGCTTTCGCTAGAATGGCCGGGCTACCACGATGAGGTGTCGGACCCGGACCGGGCGATGGTCCGGCCGACAGATCACCGAGCTGGATCCCGTGACGGAGATGATGATACCCCGGACAACCATTGTGCCTGGGGCGGCCGACCGAGCGGCTGGAGCGCGGGCGTCTCGCCGCTTTCGCATCCTCACGCTCGCGCCCACCTCGTTCTTTGCCGACTACGGCTGTCACGTTCGGATCTACGAGGAGGCGCGTGCGCTCCAGCGCCGCGGGAGTGACGTCCTTATCTGCACTTATCCGGCGGGGCGTGATCCGAGCGATGTTCGGATCATCCGATCGCCCGGTTTGCCGGGAGGCCGTCAGATCCGCGTCGGGTCCTCACGCCACAAGCTGTATCTCGACTGGTTCCTCCTCCTGCGCGGCCTGCGGGCCGGTCTGGCCTACCGGCCCGATGTCGTTCACGCCCACCTCCACGAGGGAGCACTGATCGGAGCGGTCATCAGCCGCGTGTGCCGCTGTCCGCTGGTCTTTGATTTCCAGGGCAGTCTCACCGCCGAGATGATTGATCACGGTTTCCTCTCGCCGCGCTCGCTCGCGTATCGTCCCCTGCGGCGGCTGGAAGGGGTGATCAATCGGCTGGCCGATGCCATTATTACCAGTAGCCGCTCAGCGGCCGATCTGCTCGTCCGCGAGTTCGGCTGCTCGCCCCGGCGGATCGTGCCGGTTCTCGATGGGGTGGATACGGAGGTATTCCGCCCGCTCTGGGCGTGGGGCGAGGAGGAGCGAGCGCGGATTCGGGCCGAACTGGGCATCCCGGCCGGCCGTCGGGTGGTGGTCTACCTCGGGCTGCTCGCCGAATACCAGGGGAGCGGGTATCTCCTCCGGGCCGCCACGCGGGTCATCGCGCGCCGCCCGGATGTCCACTTCCTGCTCATGGGCTACCCGGGCGAGGCACGCTACCGTGCCCTGGCCGGGGAGCTCGGGATCAGCGACAGGACGACCTTCACCGGCCGGATCCCATACGAGCAGGCGCCGCGCTATCTCGCCGCGGGCGACGTTGCTGTCGCCCCAAAGGTATCGGCAACCGAGGCGAATGGGAAGCTGCTGAACTACATGGCAGTTGGGCTGCCGACAGTCGCCTTCGACACGCCGGTGAACCGGGACTTGCTGGGCGAGGAGGGGGTGTTCGCGCCAGTCGCTGATATCGAGGGCCTGGCAGAGCGGCTCCTGGAGGTGCTCGATGAGGGGGAGCGCGCCCGGGCACGCGGGCGGGCACTGCGCCGCCGGGCCGAGGAGCACTTTTCCTGGGATGCCGCCGCTGGTAAAATTCTAGATATCTACCGCCGTCTTACGGACTAGAGGGAATCAGGGTTCTGTGATCCGCTTGTGGACGCCCTGGCGCATGGCTTTCATCCAGGGGGAGAAGCCGCACGAGTGCATCTTCTGCACCAAGCCAGCCGAGCAGAACGACCGCGCGAATTATATCCTCTACCGCGGGCAGTACTGCTTCATTATCCTGAACGCCTATCCCTACACCAGCGGCCATCTCATGGTCGTGCCCTATGCGCACAAGCCGTCGCTTGAGGACCTCGACAGCGCGGCCACGACCGAGATGATGGAGTTGACCAAGCGTGCGATCGTCGCCCTCCGGAAGGCGGAGCGGCCGGAGGCGTTCAACGTCGGGATCAACATCGGCAGGGCCGCAGGTGCGGGCATCGCCGACCATGTACACCTGCACGTCGTCCCGCGCTGGGCCGGCGACAACAACTTTATGCCCGTCGTTGGTAATGCCCGGCTCCTGCCCGAGTTCCTGGAGTCGACCTACGACAAGCTGCTCGCCGCGGGCATCGCCGATCCGCCGCCCGCGGCGAGCGGGCCCTCTCCTACTGGTACTTGATGCAGACGGTCTTGACCTGCGAGTAGGCCTGGAGCCCTTCCATTCCCTTCTCGCGTCCGAAACCGCTCTTCTTATACCCGCCGAAGGGAAGCTCGATGCCGCCGCCAGCGCCGTAGGTGTTGATAAACACCTGGCCGGCCTTGACCTTCGCCGCGACGTGGTGGGCCTTCTTGATATCGCGCGTCCAGACGCCTGCGACCAGGCCGTACTCGGTCTCGTTGGCGAGCTGGATGACTTCTTCCAGGTCATCGAAGGTGATCACCACGAGAACGGGCCCGAAGATCTCCTCCTGGGCGACGCGCCAGGAGTTCGACACGCCGTCCAGGATCGTCGGCTCGAAGAAGTAGCCCCGAGCCAGAGATGGATCATCCGGCCGCTTCCCGCCGGTGACGACCCGTGCACCCTCATTGCGGCCGATCTCGATGTAGCCGGTGACCCGCTCGAACTGCCGGTCGGAGACCAGCGGTCCCATGTCCGGGTCGCTCAGCCCCGGCCCGAGCCGGAGCGTACGCGCCCGCTCGACCAGCGCCTCGACCAGCGGATCGTGCAGGCGCCGCTGGACGATCACCCGAGAACCGGCCGAGCAGGTCTGCCCGCAGTTCTGGAAGATGCCGCGGGCGATCGCGGGCACTGCCTCGGTGAGGTCAGCGTCATCGAAGACGATCTGGGGCGACTTACCGCCCAGCTCCATAGTCACCGGCACGCAGTTTCGTGCTGCCAGCTCCATCACCCGGCTTCCGGTCGAGACCGAGCCGGTGAAGGTGATCTGGTTCACCCCGGGATGACTGGCCAGCGCCTCACCCGCCTCACCGCCGGTGCCGGTGATAACGTTGATCACCCCCGGCGGCAGGCCGGCCTCGAGGGCCAGCTCGGCCAGGCGAATGACCGAGAGCGGGGCCTCGGACGACGGCTTGACCACGACGGTGTTGCCGCAGGCGAGGGCGGCCCCGACGCCGCGGCCGGTGATCTGGAGCGGGTAGTTCCAGGGAACGATATGGGCGGAAACCCCCATCGGCTCGCGTACCGTGTAGGCGAGGAAGCCCTCGGGCATCGGGATGGTCTGCCCGGAGATCTTATCGGCCACGCCCGCGTAATAGGCGAAATACCGCGCGCAGACGGCGGCATCTGCACGCGCCTCACGGAGGGGCTTGCCGACATCCTGGCTTTCCAGGCGCGCGAGTTCCTCCTGGTTCTGGCGGATCATCTCGCTGAATCGGTACAGCAGGCGGGCGCGGTCTGCTGGGGCCAGATGCCCCCACTCCTTGCTTTCGAGAGCATTCCGGGCTGCGGCAACGGCGCGGTCAACATCGGCCGCGCTGGCACGCGGGATCTCAGCCAGGGGCTCGCCCGTCGCGGGGTCGTAATCGATCAGGGTACGACCGTCGGCCGCCTGGACCCGTGCACCGCCGATGATAAGGTGGCGGCGCGCAATGCGCCTTTCGGTGCTTTTCTGTTCGACCGTGCTCATCCGGCTCTCCTTTCCTTTCCGATTCGCATGCCGCCATTGGCGCTCTCATCGTAGTCCTGACCGTCTGCAGGCGTCAAGACAGGCGAGCCCTTCCGGCAAGGGAGGAGAGGAGTGAGGACGGAGGATTCGCTATGCCGCGCGCGGTATCGCGGCGTGCTCAGACCGCACCAACCGCTACGCCGATCGTATCCAGGAGTTCCTGGATATCGAACGGTTTCCGCAGGATTCCGATGACCTGATCAGTCGGATGGAGCCGACCGGTGTAGGCGGAGATCACGATCACCGGAATCGCAGCCGTCCGGACGTTCGCGGCGAGCTCGTCCAGGACGGCCTGCCCGTCTTTCATGGGCAGATTGAGGTCCAGGGTGATCACATCGGGCATAAGCGCGGCGGCCAGATCGAGTGCCTCGACCCCGTTGGTCGCGATGAAAGTCTGGAAACCGGCTGGGCCAAGGATCTGCGCCAGCATCTCGCCGATCTCCGGTTGATCCTCGACGATGAGGATGCGCCGCGGCCGTGCCGGCGCACGGCAGTTGTCGGCACGCGAATCCAGGGCAATCGTCATGTCGGGAACCTCGCTGTCCATGTCCCGGGCGTCCGCGCGCTCACGGGCGCCGCCGAGGTTGAACGACTGGGAGGGGTCGGCAGACCCAGTGAACCGCGCCGGGACTGGGAACCGGCGGGCCGAATGACACGCAGGCTCAGCAGGAGGCTTCCCACCGCGCAACCACTTCTCCAGCGTTCCCAGGGTAGAAGTGTAGATGATCGACAGTTAAAAACGCGTAGGAAACGGCCGCGCCTTGTAAAAAGACGGTTAAAAATAAAAAGGACGGTAAAGGCGGGAGAAAATCCGGCCCGAAAAATGATCAGGGTGCCGAAGGGGAGATTTGAACTCCCACGGGCGAATGCCCACTACGCCCTGAACGTAGCGCGTCTGCCAGTTCCGCCACTTCGGCACGGTGGAGCTGAGGGGACTCGAACCCCTGACCTCAACACTGCCAGCGTTGCGCTCTCCCAGTTGAGCTACAGCCCCATCCACGGCCCGCTCTCTCGAACGGACCAGCAGTTATTATAGCACGCGCACACCAGCGATGCAACCTTGCCCATAGCCTGGTCACACAGGCGACCGGGCACGCCCGGTCGCCTGGCTTGACAGCTCCAGGCTACCCCGGCTACACTGTGGTGTGGACCGGTAGGGTGCCGTTCCGGAGAGCCAGACTGCGCCGGGACGGTCTTTTTTGATGTCCAGGCGGGGCATCCCAGGGGATGCTGCCGCCAGATGGCGAGCACAGATGGACGAGCAGATTCGCCTGACAGGCTTCAGCCACGGCGCGGGCTGAGCGTGCAAGCTCGGCCCGGCCGAGCTGGCGCAGGTGCTGCGCCATCTGCCTGTCATAACCGATCCAGATGTCCTGGTCGGCACGGCGTTCGCTGACGACGC
>JADGGD010000192.1 GCA_019690095.1 Chloroflexota bacterium | reverse complement strand
CACCGGCAGAAAGTCATCCACATACGGCAGGGCCGCCTGGATTCCCTGGGTCAGCGGCTGGTAGGAGGGCATGCCCAGGAGCGGATTCAGCCAGATCAGTCGGTAGCAGTTGCGCTGGAGGCGCTCCATCTCCTGGCGAAGGACCTCGATATCACCCCGATCCCAGCCGTCGCTGATGATCATAACGATCGCCCCACGGCCGAGGACGCGCTTACTCCAGGTGTAGTTGAAGGTGCGCAAGGCCTCGCCAATGCGAGTGCCGCCGGACCAGTCCTGCACCGTGCGGCTGACCTCGGTCAGGGCAACGCCGGGGTCACGCGTGCGCAGCTGACGGGTAATCCGAGTCAGGCGGGTTGCAAAGACGAATGCCTCAACACGGTCCAGGCCGTGTTCGACTGTGTGGAGGAACTGGAGAAGGGTCCGGCTGTAACGGTCCATCGAGCCGCTGATATCGCACAGCAAAACGAGTGAGCGCGGACGGGTTCGCGGCCGACGGCGCGCCAGAGCAAAGATCTCGCCGCCGTGTCGGAGATTCCGGCGAATCGTACGGCGCAGGTCGAGGAGACGTCCGAGCTGGTTCGCCTCAAACCGCCGGGTCCGGCGGCGGGCGATCTTCCAGCGCATTTCCTGCATAAGCCGCCGTGCGCGCTCCATCTCCTCTGGCGTGTACGCCTCGAAGTCCTTGTGCCGGAGCACCTCGTCTCTACTGTAGGCGAGGATGACCTGCGTGCGCGGACGGCCGGGTTCATCGTTCACGTCGTCATCCTGATCCTTCTCTTCCTGCATCACGATCTCGATCACGCGCGGCAGTACGCTCTCGAGATCGGTCCGATCAGGCAGGCAGTCTTCGATCAGGTCAGGAGAAGAGGCCTGCTGGTGGTCATCAGCGGCCCGTGCCTTCAGCATGTAGGCGGTGCGGGAGTTCCAGAAAAGGCGGAAGAGGAGATCAAAGACTGGAAGGTCTTCCCGCCGCCCGACCAGGATCGACCGGCACGTGTGGTAGAAATCCTCCCGCGAGCCGATGTCGATCACCTCCAGGGCGCGGGTCAGGTCAAGAATCTGGCCCGTCCCGACGGTCATCCCCGCGTGCCGCAGGACACGGGCGAAGAGGACAACATTGGAGAGGAATCGGGAGAAATCAGTGGGGGACGGACCGGATGTCATGCTTTCAGACTTCTGCACGGACCTGCTCCAGGAGCGGTCCGACCCGGCCGGACCGGATTTTCTGAATGTCGTCCTGATACTTCAGGAGCGTTCCCAGGGTATCGATCACCAGCTCCTCGTTGAGTGACGTTGCCCCCAGGGTTGCCAGAGCGCTTGCCCAGTCCAGCGTCTCGGCGACGCCGGGCAGCTTGTAGAGATCCTCCTTCCGCAGTGCCTGGACGAAGCGGCACACCTCGCGCGCGAGCTCAATCGAGATCTCCGGGCGCTTTGTCGTGACGATCTGAAGCTCCTTCTCGAAGGACGGATAGTCAATCCAGTGGTAGAGACAGCGGCGCTTGAGGGCATCGTGGACCTCGCGGGTCCGGTTCGAGGTGATCACAACGACCGGGGGCTGCGCAGCCCGGATCGTCCCGATCTCCGGAATCGTGATCTGGAAGTCCGAGAGAAGCTCAAGCAGGAAAGCTTCAAACTCCTCGTCTGCCCGATCAATCTCATCGATCAGCAGAACCGGCGCCTTTCCGTCCCGTGACTCGATGGCCTGGAGCAGGGGACGCCGGATGAGAAACTCCGGCGAGAAGATCTCGCGCAGGGCTTCCTGCTGGCGCTCCCCGGCTGCTTCGAGAAGCCGAATCTGGAGGAGCTGACGACTGTAGTTCCACTCGTAGACCGCCGCATTGATATCGAGCCCCTCATAGCACTGGAGCCGAATCAGCGGCGTCTGGAGCATCTCGCTGAGCACTTTGGCGATCTCGGTCTTGCCGACGCCGGCCTCACCCTCCAGGAACAGGGGCTTGCTGAGGCGCAGGCTCAGGAAGATGACGGTCGCGAGCGAGCGCTCGGCGATATACATCTGAGCGCGCAGTGCACGCTCGACCTCGGAGATTGAACTCGGCTTGTTCACGCCCTCTCCCACCGGCCTCCTGTCAGGAGATCAGCCGGCTTCCGATTCGATCCTTTTCTGCATCGAGCCAAAGAACTGGTTCATCAGGGCTCGGGCGGCGGGCAGGAGCACGCGTTGCCCAACGGCGGCGATCATTCCCCCGACCTGGCCGTCAGCGTTCACCTCGACCCGAGTTCCCTCGGGGATCTCGTGCAGGGTGATCGTCGCCTCGCCTTTGACGAAGCCGGGGCCTCCGCTTCCCTCGACGACCAGACGGTATCCTTCAGGCGGCCGCTCGTCGGCGATCTGCACATGACCGGAGAACGTTCCCTTGACCGCGGCAATGCCCACCTGGAGTCGAGCGAGATACCGCCCGTCCGGCTGGAGCACGAGCTCCTGACAGCCGGGGATACACTGCTGAAGCGCCGCGGGATCCCGGAGCGTTGCATAGACGCGCTCTCGCGGCGCGGCGATGGTATAGGTCCCCTCGATCTTCAACGACTCATCCCCTATCCATATGATAGCGCGCCCGGCTGCCCCGGGCAAACGAACTCGCTCGACCGGAACCGGGGGCAAATGCAGCCGGTGGAGCGATCATCACCGCACCCGCGGCCGAGCGGGCTTTCCATCGGCCGCGGGTGTTGATCGGGTGGGAATGCTCCTTAGCGAGACCGGGCGCGCTCGGCCGCCGCGCGCAGGGCCCGAACGGTGAACTCGCGAACCAGGTGCCGCCGATATTCGGCCGACGCGTGGATATCGCCAACCGGGTCGACCGCCTCTGCTGCCGCCGCGCCGGCGCGCTGGAGGGCCGCATCGTCGAGGCGGGAGCCGACCAGGCCGCTCTCGGCGGCCCGGGCCCGAACGGCTTTCGACCCGGCGCCGGTGATGCCGATCGCGGCCGCGGCGCAGGTCCCGTCAGGGTTCAGGCGGACGACTGCCGCGACCCCGACAATCGCGTAGCGCGAGGCTGGATGCGGGAACTTCTGGTAGGACGCGCCGGTGCCCGGCGCGGGCACGGGGATTCTCACCCGGGTGATGATCTCGTCCGGCTTCAGAGCAGTGGTCAGGAGATCCACGAAGAAGTCTGTTGCCTTGATGGTTCGCTCGCCGCCAGTCCCGACCGCCACGATCTCGGCATCCAGAGCCAGGATCGTGGCCGGATAGTCGGCAGCCGGGTCCGCGTGGGCCAGGCTTCCCCCTATCGTACCGCGATTCCGCACCTGTACGTCGCCGATCACCTCAGCCGTCTCGGCGAGAACAGGGAGGCGCTCGCGCACCACTGAAGAGGAAAGAACCTCGTAGTGGGTCGTAAGCGCGCCGATCTCGACCACACCGTCCGTCTCGCGGATACCCTTGAGACCGGGGATGTGCTGGAGATCCACGAGGTACTTCGGTGTAGCCAGGCGGAGTTTCATGAGGGGAATCAGGCTGTGCCCACCGGCCAGGAGCTTGGCGTCCTCCGGATGGGCGGCCAGGAAGGCTGTCGCCTCGGAAAGCGAGGTCGGCGCGAGGTACTCGAACGCGCTGGGAATCATCTGCTGGTCCTCCTTCGGCTACCGACTAGGTGGTGGATGATAGCACGCGCCAGATCTTCTCGGGCGTGAGCGGCATATCGAGATGCCGGACCCCTCGGTGGGACAGTGCATCGACGACCGCGTTCACAACGGCGGGCGTCGCCGCGATGGTTCCGGTCTCCCCGACCCCTTTCAGTCCAAGGGGGTTGACCGGCGAGGGGGTCTCGGTGCGGTCCGTCTCGATCATCGGCAGGACAGTCGCGGTGGGAATCGCGTAGTCCATCAGCGAGCCGGTGATGAGCTGGCCGTTCTCATCGTAGACCGCCGCTTCCCACAGGGCCTGCGCAACCCCCTGGGCGACACCCCCGTGCACCTGGCCATCGACGATCTTGGGGTTGATGACCCGGCCGCAGTCATCCACCGCGACGTACCGCAGGAGCTTCACCGCACCCGTACCGGGGTCGATCTCCACGATCGCCACGTGCGCGCCGAAGGGATAGACGAAGTTTGAGGGATCGAAGAACGCTGCCTCCTCCAGCCCCGGCTCCACCCCCTTCGGCAGATTCCAGGCAAGGTTGGCTGCCAGTGCGATCTCCTGGAAGGTCTTCGATCGCTCTGGTACTCCCCTGACTGCGAAGCGGCCATTCTCAAAGATGATATCCTCCGGCGAGGCCTCGAGCAGGTGAGCCGCGATCATCCGCGCCTTCTCCTTGACCTTCCGCGCCGCGAGCGTCATCGCGGTGCCGCCGACAGCGGTTGTGCGGCTGCCGTAGGTTCCCCATCCCATCGGGATGCGCGCTGTATCGCCGTGCACGACCTCCACGTCGTCCAGAGGAATCCCCAGCTCCTCCGCCACGATCTGGGCGAAGGTGGTCTCCTCGCCCTGGCCGTGGGGTGACGTGCCGGTGAAGACCGTCGCCTTACCGCTCGGATGGACCCGGACGACGGCACTCTCCCAGAGACCACCCTGAAATCCGACGGCACCGGCCACGGCCGACGGCCCGAGCCCGCAGATCTCGACATACGTGCTGAGACCGATGCCGAGAAGGCGACCTTGCCGGCGGGCCTCCGCCTGCTCAGCGCGGAACTTCTGATAGTCGACGATCTGGAGGGCGCGGTCAAGGGTTGCCGCGTAGTTTCCGCTGTCGTAGGTCAGGCCGCTGGCCACCGTAGCTGGGAAGCGGGACGGCGGGATGAAGTTGCGCCGTCGGATCTCGGCCGGATCCATCCCGAGTTCTGCCACCAGGATATCCACCATCCGCTCGATGGCGTAGGTGGCCTCAGGTCGTCCTGCGCCGCGGTAGGCATCCACGGGGGTCGTGTTCGTCAGAACGCCCACGACCTCGTAGTCCAGTGCCGGGATATCGTAGCAGCCGGTCATCATCAGACCGTGCAGGATCGTCGGAATACCCGGGGCCGCGGTGGACAGGTAAGCGCCGAGATTCGCGTAGCAGCGGCCGCGCAGACCGAGGATCGTACCGTCGCGCTTTGCCGCCAGCTCCAGGTCAACGATGTGATCACGCCCGTGGATCGTCGCCGCATAGTTCTCGCGACGGTCCTCACTCCACTTCATCGGCCGTCCGAGGGTCATCGCGAGATAGCTGACGACGGCCTCTTCCGGATAGCAGTGGATCTTGCTCCCGAACCCGCCGCCCACCTCCGGGGCGATCACCCGCAGGCGGTGCTCTGGAACCCCCAGAATGCCCGAGAGGATATTGCGGTGGATATGTGGATTCTGGGAGGTCATGGTCACGACCAGCTCACCGGTCGCCGGGTTATACTCCGCCACCACCTGCCGGGTCTCCATCGCTGTGGGGATCAGGCGCTGGTTGCGGAGGCGCTGGCGGACCGTGACCTCAGCGGAGCGGAACGCTGCCTCGATATCACCACCGGTCACGCGCCAGCGGAAGGCGATATTGTTGGGGACATCGGGATGGAGCTGGGGGGCACCGGGCTGGGTCGCCTTCTCCTGGTCAACAACCGCAGGCAAGACCTGGTACTCCACCTCGACGAGCGCTACGGCGTCAGCTGCCGCCGCGCGGCTTTCCGCCACTACCGCGGCCACCGCATCCCCCACGTGGCGGACTGTGTCAATCGCCAGGGGGGGATG
>JADGGD010000191.1 GCA_019690095.1 Chloroflexota bacterium | reverse complement strand
CTCCAGAACAGATCATCGCTGGTCAGTGCTGTGACATAGTTGCTGAGGCCGACAAAGGAAGGGGGAGTGATCACGTCGTACTTCGTTAGGCTTAGCGCCATCGAGGCCACAATCGGTCCTATGACGAAGATGAGCAGGCCAAGGAGCCAGGGCATCGCGAAAACAATGCCCCACATGGCCTCACGCCGCCGCGCTGGTGTCTTCAGTCCGAGACTTTCGATCAGGCGCCGCGGGATCGATGCTGGTGGCGCAGGTGTCAGCGAACGACCAGCCGCTATCTCTCGCATGGAGGTACCTGGCTCTGATAGTGATGTTCTGGAAAGGCTCACCCCCACCCCCAATGTTGTCGTCCGTAAGATGTGGTGGATGTAATGGATGGTAGACATACTCCGGGCCTGCGACAACGCTTACTGGCGATTTAGGGGCAATTCGGCCAGGGAGCGGACGTCCACCCTATGACCGCTGGTTTTGACATCACACGTTGTATAATTGGGTGATATGAATCGTGGTCTTCTCGCCCAGCACGTCGCGAGCGCCCTTATTCACCTTGCCGATCCTATTGCGCTACGCGATCATCCACTTGGTGTGTTTCTGCTGCCCGGTGTCGGCCCAGACCGGCGGGGGCAGGAGCTTGCCCGCCTTTTGCAGGAGTCTATCGACCAGCTACGTCCTGATGGATCTCTTTCTCCCCATGCCCCTGCTGCTCGCCGATATCAGTACCTTCACCTGCGCTATCGGGAAGGAATCCGCGCTGCGCACGTCGCACACCAGCTGGGTCTGAGCGAGCGGCAGGCACGACGGATCCAGCAAGAAGCGATCGAAGCCTTAGCCTCACTCCTCTGGATGCGGCGTCGCTCGACGCGGATAAATGCTGATTCATCCCTTCACCGGCCGGCATCCGAGCTCGACGCGGAGATCGCTCGCCTCGGTGCGACAACAACCGACTCGGGAGCACACCTGGGAGAAACGTTACGGGGAGCTCTTACTACAATCCAGCCGCTTATCGCTCAGCGGCCTCTTCAGGTCGAGATCGATGTGCCGCAGTCTCTTCCACTCGTTGCGCTTGACCGTGCGGTTCTGCGACAAGTCTTCTTGAACCTGCTCATCGCAGCTATCGAACGGCCTATCCGATCGATCGGTATTCAGGCACGGCACAGCGGCGTTCAGATTGAGGTAACTCTAGTCATTCGTCCTCGGTCTACTCCCAGTCCGCCTCTTGTTGAAGAGAATCTCTGGACAGAGGCCCTGCGAGTCGCACGCCGCCTGATTGAATTGCAGGGTGGATCGCTCACGGTTGTCGAGTCTTCTACCCCACCGCTTGCATTTGTTTTTGTACTGCCCGTTATTCAGCCGTCGACAATCTTGCTTGTTGATGACAACCCTGACACATTACGCCTCCTCCGCCGCTATCTCGCCGGGGGTCTTTACCGGACGATCGAAGCGGTCAGCGGCCGCCAGGCAATGGATCTCGCCCTCCAGGCTCGGCCGAGAGCCATCGTTCTTGATGTGATGATGCCCGCGCAAGATGGCTGGGAAACCCTGCAAGCCCTCCACCATCACCCGGCCACTGCAGATATCCCGGTGGTGGTTTGCTCAGTGCTACGGCAGCGAGAGCTTGCTCTCGCTCTCGGGGCTTCCGATTTTCTTGAAAAACCCGTCAGTCGGGATGCCCTGTTGACAGCGCTCCGGCGGCTGATCCCACGAGCGCCTCCACCCCAACCGTAATGAAACGCGTGAGTTGTCCTACCGATAGACCCGCCTTTCGTGTGATCGCGACCGCATCAGCAACGATCTCTTCTTCCTGCGCGCCGCGTGCACTCACCACGATGACTGGAATCTTCTTGAGCTCTGGATCCGCCTGGAGTTGTGCCAGGATTGAGTACCCGTCAACGTCGGGCATAAGAAGATCGAGCACGATCACGTCTGGGCGCGTTGCGCGGATCACGTCTAGTGCCTTTGCTCCATCAGTAAGCTTCGCGATCCGATAGCGCCGTGATCCGGAGCGGATCATTCGCTCGAAAAGCCGTAAGGTGATGGGGTCGTCATCAATAAGGAGAATCCGGCGGACCGATGGCCCTACTGATTGGATTGCGCCAAGAAGATCGTCACGGTTGACCGGCTTGACCAGATAGCTGGCGACCCCGAGGCTATGTTCGAGGTCCCGGCGAGAGGGCAATGAGCACACGACGACTGGTAATGATGGCGGTAGGGAAGATGCGCTGGCCACATGCAAGAGTCCTTCAGCTGTCGAGGGGGCAGTGAGTAGCAAGGCATCAAGGCGGTCCTCTAGATAAAGCCTTTCAGCTTCGGCAATTCCTTCGATCCCAACCACGTTGAACCCATCGAGGAAGCGTCTGACCAGCCTGGCAACCGATGGATCACTTGATACAACTCCCAGAACCTTCGGTTCGTCGCTCCATTCTGCTGCAAGCCGATCCCATACCAGGAACTCTTTTGAAAAAGGAGAGAGTACGATATTTGTACTACTAAGAGGTAGACTGAAGAAGAATGTGCTCCCGTGACCAACTTCTGACTCCACCCACATGTTTCCTCCGTGGAGTTCGACAAATTTCTTACTAATCGTCAATCCTAGGCCACTTCCTCCTTCTTTCCGGCGTGTCGAGCCATCAAGCTGGCGAAATTCTTCGAATACTTTGGGAAGGTCTTCTGGTGGGATGCCAGGACCAGTGTCTGAGACTGCAACAATCAGGTCGTGGTCTGTTGTTCGAGCGGTAATTGTGATCCCTCCCTCATCGGTAAAGCGTGCTGCGTTGCTCAATAGATTGATCAAAACCTGGCGAATTCTCGTGCGATCAACAAGTACAGTCGGAAGATCTGGGGGAAGATTAAGGTGAAGGAAGAGTCGTTTGCTCTCGAGAAAGCCGCGCACCACTGCAACAGCTTCGTCTATAATCTCGCTGATATCGGCGCGACTCTTGGCCAGGCCCATCCGTCCGGCCTCGATCTGGCTGAGATCGAGAACATCATCAATGAGTTGGGAAAGATGGCGTGCACTACGATAGATTGCCTCAATGTCACCACGGTAACTCTCCGGTAGAACATCACCCTCATACGATTCCGGTGCGGTGACCATAACTTGGCTAAAGCCGATGATATGATTGAGAGGTGTTCGTAGCTCATGGCTGATGTTGGCAGCGAATTCCGCTTTGAGACGTCGTGCCTCCTCAGCCGCCTCGCGAGCCCATGCGAGCTCATGGTTGAGTTGTTCAAGACGATTTTGCGCGACCTGAAGACTCGAAAGGGCACGGGTCAGTTCTCCCTGCCGGCGTTGAAGCTCCTCACGGGCTTGTTCTGCCACTGCATAGCTTGTCCATAACCACCGCATCAATAGCCGCGCCGGTCGGGTGATCAAACAGCCAAGTACAAAGACGATGGCGCCTTCAACCAGGGCTACCACCAGTCCATCAGACGTGATGAATCCAGCATATGCCAGAAGAAGAAGATCAACCGTCAAGGCAGCGAGCATCAGTGCGGCACCCGCGAGCCCGACCGTCGCAATCATGCAGAGGCTTACCAGGGGGAGAAGTGCGAGGATCAGTCGTTCCGTCGCAACTGCCAGGGCGACTGTCCCAACAGCAAGCAGCCCAGCTCCCAGGATCAGCGCGCCCAATACTGTGCTTCGCCGTCCTACCAGTGCGACGAGCCCCGCAAGCGCCGCGAGGGCAAAGGATAGGCCGACAATCCACCCTTCTAGGTTCCGATGATCAGAGAATGCTCCCAGCACAATTGTGCCAGCTACCACACTGGCGATCTCAAAGGAACGAAGCGCCTCACGATGGATCTGCTCGACCTCTGGCTGGGAATATTCTGGTAGGAACCAATCGCCAATCTTGACACGCCCCATGCCATTCCTCCCCGGCCACGGTACAGTGATGCCGGAGCGATAATTCACCCATATCTGATAGCCTGAGGATGACCCATGTATGCTCACGTTCCGCTGGCGGAGGTCTGCAGGAAACGCCAGGTCCGCTCGGCATCCTCGCCTGGCGGGGTAAAGATCGCCGCTGCAAAGTCGGTCGCGCCCGCCTCGGCCAGTTTCTCCAGACGCCGTTGCACCTCCGGCTCGGGGCCAATCAGGGCAACATCAGCCGGACCCGCCGCGCCCTCCTTGTCCAGGATCGCCCGATACGACGGTAGCTGCCCGTAGCGGGCAAAGGCGACCGCGGCCGCCTGCCGCACTGCGTCCACGCGCTCGGTTACGCAGACCGGCACGCTGACCAGCACGCGCGGCGCCGGGCGGCCAGCCGCCTGTGCCGCCTGACCAATTGTCGGGATGACGTGCTCGGCCAGGTAGCGCGGGCCTCCAAGCCAGATCGCCGTGCCCGCGGTGAGGCGTCCTGCCAGCTGGAGCATCCGCGGTCCCAGCGCGGCGACCAGGATCGGTGGCGGTGCGGCGCCCGGGACGGTGAGCCGATAGCCGTTCAGCCGAAACTCCTGCCCCTGGAATGAGACCTCCTGCCCGGAGAGCAGGGCCGTCAGGCAGAGAAGGTACTCCCGCATGTGGCGGAGCGGGTGTGTGTAGTCCAGGCCCAGCCGCTCCTCGATCGTGACCCGGTGGCTGAGACCGATCCCAAGCACCAGGCGCCCGCCGCAGGCCGCCTGTACGGTCAGGGCCTGCTGGGCCATCGCCGCAGGATGACGCGGGTAGGTGGGGACAACAAAGCTCCCCAGCGTGATCCGCCGCGTTCGCCGTCCGGCCAGCGCGAGTACGGTCAGGGCGTCAAAAGAGGTAATGTTGGGCACCCAGGCGCTTTGCAGGCCGAGCGCCTCGGCGCGTTCGAAGGTGTCGAGTAAGGCCTCGAGCTCCATCGCCTGGCCGGGCGTTGGCACGGTTATCCCGATCCGCGGTATCATTATTCCCTCCCTGCCTTATTCCACGTGGGCGTGATGCTCACGTATCCTTTATACTATTTTCTGGAATGGCTCACGATCGATCATTCGCGCGGGGTCGTTCGGGCCGGGCGCCGAACGACCCTGTGTCGTCCCTGGACCTGGCGCGCGCCCGGCGGGAGTTCCTGGACGTGCCTGCGCTCGTGCCGCAGCCGTTTGTACCGGATCGCGGCCAGCGCGAGGCCCTGGCCGCGATCCAGGAGCGGGATACGCTCCTGATCGCGCCAACCGGCTATGGCAAAAGCTGGGTTGCCTACGAGGCGGCACGGCTCACCCTCGAGGCAGGCGGTCTGGCGTATTACACGACGCCTCTTAAGGCGCTTTCTAACCAGAAATATACCGACCTGCGCACCCTGCTTGGTGCGGACTCGGTCGGGCTGGTGACCGGCGATCGTCAGGAGAATCCGCACGCGCCGGTCCTGGTGATGACGACCGAGATCCTGCGCAATATGCTCGCTGAGGGACGTCCCATCACGCGCGATGGCTCTCCCTGCCTGATTATCCTCGACGAGTGCCACTGGATGGCGGATCCCGAGCGCGGCACGACCTGGGAAGAGATCGTGCTCCTCGCCCCGCCAGCAGTGCGCCTGCTCCTCCTCTCGGCAAGCGTTGGCAATGGCCCCGAGATCGCCGGCTGGATCCACCAGGTGCGCGGGCAGGACCCGTGCGTGATCACGGTTGACCAGCGTCCGGTCCCCCAGCGCTGGGGGGTTCTGGATGCGCGGCTGGACCTCGTTCCCCTTGACTTTGCCCTCACCCACCCGGTGCGGTTTCATGTCTGTCTCTTATACAAATCAACGCGCC
>JADGGD010000190.1 GCA_019690095.1 Chloroflexota bacterium | reverse complement strand
ACCGAGACCGAGCTGAAGGAGAAGAAGCATCGGGTGGAGGATGCCCTGTCGGCGACGCGGGCGGCGATTGAAGAGGGCATCGTCCCCGGCGGTGGGGTGACCCTGATCAACGTTGCCGCCAAGCTTGACGAGCTGAAGCTCGAGGGTGATGAGGCGACCGGCGTGGCGATCCTCCGCCGTGCGCTCGAGGAGCCGATGCGCCAGATCGCTGAGAACGCAGGCCTCGATGGCTCGGTGATCGTATCCGAGGTTCGCCGTCGCCAGAAGGAGAGCGGGAACGATAAGATCGGCTTCAACGTTATGACGGGCGAGTATGTTGATATGGTCAAGGCCGGCATCATCGACCCGGCCAAGGTGACCCGCTCGGCCGTCGAGAATGCCGTATCGATCGCCGGGATGATCCTGACGACCGAGGCGCTGGTGACCGAGATCCCGGAGAAGGAGAAGCCGGCCTCGCCGCCGCCGCCTGAATATTAAGCCGGGCTATCGACAAAGAGCGCGGTCGGGAGCCACGGGAAGTCCCTTGGGGGCTTCTCGCTGGCTCCCTTCATCTTTTCATAATATCCGTCGTCTTCTTACTCTGACGGTGTGTCCAGGTGGTCTTGTGAGGCGGTGAATGCATGCTCGCCAGTCCTGGATCAGCTGGTCAGCGCCCTCTCTCGTTCCACGTCCACATGAGCCGCACTGGAGGCCGTCTGGCTGCTGGGGAATGGGCATCGCGGGTTCCAGGCCGAGGGTCTGAGGCGAGATCATGAGTGCGATGGTCACATTTCAACTGACAGTCGAACAGTTTCGGGCCCTCCTCGATGTCCTTCTCGCCCCCGAGGCCCCGGATGATCTCGCCAACCTGGTGTTGACAGCGTGCACCCGTCCTCACGAGGGGATCATCTCGGTCCCTCTGAGCCCCCAGAGCGCGGACGAGGTCTGCCGCCTCGTCGCGGCTCGCTCCCGCATCTCGCCGGAAGTGGCACCACTGGCGGCACTCCTGCAGGAACAGGCTCATCCTTCCACGACCTGACCACAGCCTGACAGCACGTTCGGCGACGCAGGCCGAGCCCACTGCTTCTGGTACTGCTCTTCCTGCGTCGCCGTGACTTCGATCTGATTGTGCCCGATCCTAGTACGGCCGGGCACGGACCTCGATGTGGCCGTCGCGCTCACGCACATCGAAGCTGACCTCCGGTGCGGTCGCTGGCCCGTTGATGACTGCACCGGTGCGCAGATCGAATTGTGAGCCATGGCAGTGGCAGATGATGGAGGCGCCTTCCAGGTGGCCCTGATCCAGCCGACAGCCCCAGTGGGTGCAGGTATTGCCAAGTGCATAGACCCGGCCGCTGACCCGGGTCAGGAGCACCGGGAAGCCCCCGATCTCGACCGAGCGCAGCTCTCCTTCCCCGAGGGCCGCCGCGGGCAGGACTGGCGTGAACTCGGCTGGCCCCCGGTTCCAGGCCTGACGGTTGACCAGTGTACCAAGGTGATAGACCAGATGTCCGCCGAGGTCAGCTGCGGTGAAGACAAGGGCATAGCCGACGGTCGCGAGGGCGACTGCGGCAGCGCGCCGTCCGGCGAGGCGTTCCCGCATCGAGCCGGTGTAGGCAAGCACGCCGAGGACGTTGAGCGCTCCGTGCGTGAGACCGACGCGGCGCTGTTCATCCTCGAGTACGCTGTAATCGGCGAGCCCGGCTGCGGCCGCGGCGAGCGCACCAAGCCAGCCCGCGCCCGTGACCAGGTCGGCTGTGTGCTGAAGGTGCCGGTCAGCGCTCAACAGGCCAAGGTAGTCGAGTAGAATGCCCGTCGTATAGGCGCCGACAGGCAGATCGGTCAGCGCGGCGTGTAGCGGGTGGCCCAGCCACACACCATTCAGGATATTCCGGGCTTTCAGACCGGTCGGCCCTGCGAAGAGGCGACGAACGATCTGCTGAACCGGCACTGCCAGACGGTCGATCCAGCGGGATTGCCCGAGGAGCTCATCGATTTCGACTGGAACGGTTGCCGCCATGACCCTTCCCCCTGTGCACGCAATGTACGGGTTCGGGGGCGTCTGGCAAGAGCGATGCCGGGCGAGCGCCGGTGTAGGCCTGCTGACCAGTTTATGAGGCCTATCGGTTGATGAGGAAGGTCGCGGCTTCCTCGAAGTAGCGCATAAACTCGTCGCGCGCTGCTGCAGGGAGGTCGAGCGACTCGACCGCAGCGCGCATGCAGCGGACCCAGGCATCCCGAACTTTCTGGTCAATCGGGAATGCCATATGACGGGCACGCAGACGAGGGTGCCCGCGCTCGGCCAGATAGGTGCGCGGTCCTCCGAAGTACTGGATCAGAAAGAGGGTGAGGTGTCGGCGCGGTGGCCCAAGATCATCCGGGTAAAGGGGCCGCAGGATAGGATCCTTCTCGACCTCGGCGTAGAATGTATCAACCAGGCGGGTGAAGGTCTTCTCCCCGCCGACTGCTTCGTACACGGTCATGGCTTTCCCCGGGTATTCCTCCCCAGCGGGAGAGTACGCCCGTCACGTCAGGCACCGTGCTGGTCGGGCTGACTGACAGCTCGTGCTGTGCTCTGCTGCCTTGGCACAAGTGTACCACGACTATTCTGCGCACCGTCCGCACGAAGCCTCTGCCGCCCCTGTCAGGACTCCGGCAGTAGTGATGCGGGTTCCATCTCTCCGGTTGCCTCCCGTGGGAGCCGCCGGCGGCCGCAGCCCCGGAGCCGTCCGGTGCTTGCCTGGGTCAGAGGGCTCGTAGTCCACGATGCCCTCGGGGATACCCTCGGCGCGGTGCCCGTAAGCTGGTGCGGTGATCTGTGTTACCGCTCAGACCTGTCCCGTGCTGACGATCCGGAAACCGTTCTCGCACCGCGCCTGGTCTGCGGCCGCCGGCGCCGTGCCAGCGTGCTCTCGAGAAGCCGACGATCGTGCGCGTCCGAGGGCCGTGCTCTGCCGTGCTATAATGTCGTGTCACGCGAGGAAAGGTCCATGGTGTTTGAACGCGTACGGGGACTTGGGGGAGCCGTTCGTCGGACGCGCGAGGCAGTCTTCAGCCAGGTTGCCGACCTTTTTGACCGACGGCAGCTTGATGAGGGATTGTGGGAGGAACTGGAGGAACTGCTGATCCGCGCCGATGTTGGCGTCTCGACAACTGCCTACATCATCGAGCAGACGCGCGTGCGCGTCCAGCAGGAGCGGATTCGAGACGGCGAGGGGGCAAAGAATGCCCTCAAGCAGGTGCTCATCGGCATCCTTGACGCCGAAGGTGCCTACGGCGCCATGGATGTGCCCACGGGTCAGCTGACGACCATTCTCGTCGTCGGGGTCAACGGCGTGGGCAAGACAACCAGCATCGCGAAGCTGGCGCACTTCCTGAAGGAGCGCGGCCGTGACTGCCTGATTGCCGCGGCGGATACGTTCCGCGCCGCGGCAATCGACCAGCTTCGGATCTGGGGAGAACGCGCCGGGGTGCCGGTGATCAGCCATCAGCCCGGAGCTGACCCTGGTGCGGTGGTCTTCGATGCGTGGCAGGCGGCACGTGCCCGTGCGGCGGATGTGCTGATCGTTGACACGGCGGGCCGCCTCCATACGAAGTTCAACCTGATGGAGGAACTGCGGAAGATCCGCCGCGTCCTCGAAAAGCAAGATCCCGCGGCGCCCCAGGAAACGATCCTGGTGCTCGATGCGACGACCGGTCAGAATGCCCTGGTCCAGGCGCGTGAGTTCCAGAAGGCCGCGGGTTTAACCGGCCTGATCATCACGAAGATTGATGGAACGGCCAAGGGCGGTGCCATCTTCCCCATCGTCCGGGAGCTGAAGGTCCCCATCTACTTCCTGGGGACCGGCGAGCAGATCGATGACCTCGCCCCGTTCCAGCCTCGTGCATTTGTTGAAGCCCTGCTGGCGCCGGAGTAAGGCAAGCCCCCCCGCGGCCCGGCGATGCGGCGCATGCATCAGGGCGTGGACGGTATCACCCGGGCATCGGTCGCCGGGGCGTCAGCCGTCGGGCGGCCCAATCTCGAAGAGCCGGGCCAGGTTCCCTCCGAGGACGAGTTCCATCTCTGAGGGCGGGATGATATCCACCATGCGGCGGAGATAGTCGAGGGACTGCCGATAGGTGCAGTGGCGCTCGACATTCGGCATATCCGATCCCCAGCACAGACGGGTCGGGCCGACTCGACGGTACAGCTCACGAATAACCGGTCGAAGCTCCAGGTACGGGTAGTCGTGCTCGCGGCCCCAGCTGATCGGATAGAGGATCTCGATGATGATCTGCTCGGTTCGGAAGAGCCGCTCGATCGGTTCCGGGGGGTTCAGCACCAGCTCCGGGGACAGCCCGTGGGTCAGGACCGAGGGGATTGTAGGAAACCGCTTTTGCCAGCGAATCAGGCGATCGAGCTCGCGCAGGTAGCTCTCGACCGTATGGACCGGAACGCCGAAGATCTCCCAGAATACTACCAGTCCGAGCTCGCGCACTGTCTCCCAGAGCGCATCATACTGTGGGTCGTCAAACGCGTGTCGAAAGCGGTCCCAGAGGAAGCTTCGGTTCGCATAGTAGAGACCGCGGAGCCCCTGGGTCCGCGCTGCCGCGCGGAGCCGGTCGATCTCCTCCAGCTGGTGGGCGTTCGGCTCATCGATCTCGGCAAGGCCGATGAAGCGACCTGGATAGCGGCGCACAGCCTCAGCGAACTCATTATTGAGACGTCCGTAGAGGTGAGCATTCTGCAGAACGGCGGCATCCACGCCGACATAGGCCATCTGAACCCGCAGGGCCTCGGCATCGAAGGCATTGGTCTGAAGACCGGGCGGCATGAAATGGATGTAGCGGTCCTCGCCATCCTGGGTCCATTCGAATCGGCCGTTGCGGGTCACCCGGAGGTCCACCGCGGCAAGGCCTTCCGGACCAGTTGCGGATGGATCAAAGAGAGCGAGCGAACCGTTTGGGACGATCGTATCATCGCGGAGGCGGCGCACTGGCTGGCCGTGGCCAAAGAGGTAGTACTGGAGCCGCTGCAGATGGTCGGCGCGGGTCGGGTAGCCGCATGGCCCATCAAGGTGTGGGAAGATGTGTGCGTGCGAGTCGATGATCATGTGTCTCCAGCGATGGCGTGCTGGCGGTTCATCTCACTGGCCCGGCTGCAGGTAGGAGGCAGCATCCCTACAGGGTCAGATACTGGCTTGACGATAGCACCCGAGCCGACGGCGCGTCAACCCGGATGCAGTAGCTTTCGCGGTATAATGAATAGGATATGAATCTCTGATGAGAGTGCCACGGTGCTCCTGCGAGACCCGCTCCTGATCGTTTATTTTGCCCTGTCGCTGTTGATCAGCCTGGCTTTCCACGAGGCCAGCCATGCTTTCACTGCTGATCAGCTGGGTGACCCAACGGCGCGCATGATGGGGAGGCTGACGCTAAACCCCCTCCGACACCTCGATCCAGCGGGGACGATTGCCCTGATCGTCTCCAGCCTCCTTGGAATGGGGATTGGCTGGGGCAAGCCGGTGCCGGTCAATCCATATTACCTGCGCCGCGGGCCGCTGGCGCGCCTATCGAATGGCCCGCTTGTCGGCATGGCGATCGTCGCACTCGCCGGACCGGTAGCCAACCTCCTCCTGGCCTTTCTGGGTGCGCAGGTTCTGCGGCTCGGGGTATTGCCGAGCGAGCTTATCGGTACTTTCATCCTGGTGAACGTCGTGCTGGCCGTGTTTAATATGATCCCAATCCCGCCCCTTGATGGCTACCGGGTCCTGCTGGGCCTCCTG
>JADGGD010000189.1 GCA_019690095.1 Chloroflexota bacterium | reverse complement strand
GAGGAGAAACGTGGCGATCCGGATCCTACCGCCTGATGTCGCCCGCCGGATCGCTGCGGGCGAGGTGATCGAGCGGCCGGCGTCGGTCGTCAAGGAGCTGATCGAGAACGCCCTCGACGCCGGGGCGCGTCAGATCACTATCGAGGCCCGGGCTGGCGGCCTGGGGCTACTGCGCGTTGCGGATGACGGCAGTGGTATTCCGTCAGCCGAGGTCGAGCTGGCGTTCGAGCGGCACGCCACAAGTAAGCTCGCCTGCGTCGATGACCTTGCTACGATCACGACCCTCGGCTTCCGGGGGGAGGCCCTTGCCAGCATTGCCGCGGTCTCCCGGGTCACCCTCTATACCCGCTGGCGTGGCGAAGAGCTGGGTACCCAGCTCGAGCTGGAGGCTGGCCAGGTCATGCTCCGGAAGCCCTGGGCTGGTGCCCCCGGAACGACGATCCTGGTCCGCGACCTTTTCTTCAACGTCCCGGCCCGTCTGAAGTTCTTGCGCTCGCCCACGGGCGAGGCTGGCCTGATTGGTCACGTCGTTGAGCAGATCGCCCTGGCACGGCCAGACATCCGGTTTCGCTTCCTGAACGAGGGACGCCCGACGCTCGAGACGCCCGGCTCCGGTACGCTCCGCGACGTGCTCCGTCGGATTCACGGCTCGGCGGTTGCCGATGCGCTCGTCGACCTTGATGAGGTCGCCGAGACCTGCCAGCTCCGGGTTCACGGGTTAGTCGGTCCCCCGACGATTACCCGAGCGAACCGGTCCGGCATGGCGTTCTTCATTAACCGCCGCTGGATCAGCCGTACCCCTCTCGGAGCGGTCGTCGAGGAGGCCTACCGACCGGCCCTGCCGCCGGGCCGGCATCCAGTCGCTGTTCTGCACCTCGAACTGCCGCCGGCGGAGGTAGACTGCAACGTCCATCCGGCGAAAGCGGAAGTGCGTCTGCGCAACGAGCGTCTCGTCCACGCCGCGGTGCATCGTGCGGTGCGAACGGCGCTTCTCCAGGTTGCGCCGCTCCCGGAGGTCGGCGCGCCGCTGGTACCGACGGGCTGGGGGAAAGGACGGGCGGTCACACTCTTCCCGCCGGTGGACCATATCCAGTCCGGCGAGGCAGACCGTGTATTCCCACGGAAGCCGGTCGTGGAGACGGAGGACCCGAGCGCGGCAGTCGCTACCTCAGCAGGGGCACCGGCCGCCGGGGCGGATAGGCCAGTCTTTCGCCCGACTGCGCTCCGACCGGTCGGGCAGGTCCAGAACACCTACATCGTCGCAGAGGGGGCGGACGGTGTCTATTTCATCGACCAGCATACTGCCCACGAGCGGATCCTTTATGAGGAACTCCTGGCCGGGCGCTCGCGCCCCGATCCGCCCTCCCAGGCGCTGCTCGCGCCGGTTGTCGTAACGCTGAGCGCCCACCAGCGGGCGGTGCTGACCGAACAGGGGGAGGAACTCCGCCGGCTCGGCTTCGCCTTTGAGGAGTTCGGGCCGGATGCGGTCGCCCTCCGGGCCGTACCGCCGCGGCTCGCGGGTGCAGACCTCGCCCGAGCCTTCCGGGATGCGGTCGATGCGCTGAGTGGTGATCCGGTTGGGCCGGATGGGACCGACCGCCTTCTGGCAACGCTGGCCTGTCACGCTGCAGTCCGGGCTGGCGATCCCCTGACTGCCGAGGAGATTGCTAGCCTGCTGGCGCGTCTCGAGGAGACCGACGTGAGCCGCTACTGCCCGCACGGACGGCCTATTGTCGTCCACCTGCCGGTTGCCCAGCTCGAGCGCGACTTCCACCGCCGCTGAGCGGGGCGATCGCCTCAGAACGACACGCCCAGCTCGTTCACGACGTCGACGACGCCGGGGACCCCCCAGGCATCGTTCCCCGCCTGCTGGGCCTGATAGTAGGTGGGCACCGTGCCGCGCAGATAGACCGTACCGTTCGCCACGGTCACCGCGATATTCGCGGCATCGATGGTTGGGTCCCGCGCCAGGGTGTCGCGAACATCAGCGGCGATCTCGGCGTCAGCACGGCTGATCGGCGGTGCGACGGCCAGCGCATTGACCACATCGACGACGCCCGGCGCGCGCCAGGCATCGTCGGCCGCGTCGGACTTCTGGGTATAGGTCGGGACAGTGCCCGTAAGCGTCACAACGCCGTTCTCGACCCCAACGGTAATCTGGCCAGGGTTGGAGATGCGCACGTCGCGCGCCAGATTCGCCCGAACGGTGGCGGCGATCTCCTGGTCGGTCCATGGGGCGACCAGGGTCACATTGAGCTCGTTGGCCACACCGCGAACACCTTTAATGCGCTCCGCAGTGTGGCCGGCGGTGACCTTCTGGAAGTAGGTGGGAACCGTGCCGGAGAGGCGAACGACGCCGCTGTGGACATCGACGGTGATGTTCGATGCATCGATGCGCACGTCGTGGCGGAGTTCGTCCAGGACATCCTGCCGGATCCGGGCATCGCTTTCGACGGCAGTCATGGCACTCCCTCGATCCTGACCGCGTGCCTGGCGCAACAACCGTGCCGAGACGCCGGACCTGTGGTACACTCTTGGCCAACAAAGCACTTTCTTGAGAGGGAGGGAGACCCCATTGGCCCACTTCGACCCGCGCCACATGAGCCGGAGGATTGTCGAGGGACGCGACCGGGCACCGGCGCGCGCCATGCTCAAGGCTGCTGGCTTCACGGATGACGACCTTACCCGGCCACTGGTTGGCGTTGCTCACAGCTGGACCCCGTATGGTCCCTGCAATCTCCACCTGCGCGACCTCGCCGGCCACATTCAACAGGGGATTCGGGAGGCCGGAGGGACGCCGATCGAGATCAATACCGTCTCGATCAGCGACGGCATCACCATGGGCACTGAGGCGATGAAGACGTCGCTGGTCAGTCGTGAGGTCATCACCGACTCGATCGAGCTGGCAGCGCGCGGCGAGGGCCTGGATGCCCTGGTCGTGCTGGTCGGCTGTGACAAGACGATTCCGGCCGGAGCGATGGCGCTCCTGCGTCTGAACCTGCCGGGCCTCGCCCTCTACGGCGGGTCGATTATGCCAGGGCACTGGCGCGGCCGCGACCTGACGATTATGGAAGTATTCGAGGCAGTTGGCGCGCACGCGGCGGGAAAGATCGACGATGAGGAGCTTCGCCAGATCGAGAACCATGCCTGCCCCGGGGCCGGCGCCTGCGGCGGGCAGTACACGGCAAACACGATGGCCATGGCGCTGGAGTTCCTCGGCCTCGCCCCGATGGGAAGCGGCAGCGTGCCAGCGGTCGATCCGCGCAAACCCGAGGTTGCTCGTGCCTGCGGGCGGCTTGTCATGCGGCTTCTCCAGGAAGGAGTGCGGCCGCGCGATATCGTGACCCGGGCCTCGCTGGAGAATGCAATTGCGGGTGTAGCCGCCTCTGGCGGCTCGACGAATGCCGTCCTCCACCTCCTGGCGATCGCTCACGAAGCGGGGATCGAACTCTCGCTCGATGATTTTGATCGCATCAACCGACGCACGCCGATCATTGTGGATCTCCGGCCCGGCGGCCGCTTTGTCGCGGTGGACCTGGACCGGGCCGGCGGTATCCCGCTCGTTGCCCAGCGCCTGCTTGAGGGCGGCCTGATCGACGGCAGTCAGCGCACGGTGACCGGTAAGACGATTGCTGAGGAGGCGGCGAGCGCCGTGGAGACGCCGGGCCAGCAGGTCGTGCGTCCTCTCGACCGTCCGCTCAAGCCGGTCGGGGGGCTGGCGATCCTCACGGGCAATCTGGCGCCGGAGGGGTGTGTGCTGAAGCTCGCCGGCCACGAGCGGACCTACCATCGCGGCCCAGCGCGGGTATTTGACCGCGAAGAGGATGCCATGGCGGCGGTGATCGGCCGTCGGATCCGGGAGGGCGATGTTGTGATCATCCGCTACGAGGGACCGCGTGGCGGTCCGGGGATGCGGGAGATGCTCGGGGTCACTGGCGCGATCGTCGGGGCTGGACTAGGCGACAGTGTGGCCCTGATCACCGATGGGCGCTTTAGCGGCGCGACCCACGGGCTCATGATCGCCCACGTGGCGCCAGAGGCCGCCCAGGGCGGGCCGATCGCGGTGGTCCAGGAGGGTGACATCGTCGTCATTGATGCCGACCGTCGCCGCCTTGACCTGGAGGTGCCGGAGGAGGAGATCCGGCGGCGCCTGGCGGCATGGCAGCCCCCGCGTCCGACCTACACCAGTGGGGTTATGGCCAAGTACGCGGCGCTGGTCACGTCCGCATCGCGCGGTGCGGTGACCCTTCCGCCGGGCGGCTGAGGCAGAGCCTCTATGAGCTCGGCGCGTCTCGGTCCGTCTGAGGAGTTCGCTGTCCCGGCTCCGGAGGAGATCCCCTCCGAGGCGCCGGCTGCCGAGGCCCATCGGCGCATCCAGATCCAGGTGCCGGCGCGGCACAATCCGACCCTTCTCGCCATCCTCGAGCGGGTGAACGCGGACGACGATCTGTACGCTACCTGGCGCTGTGCCAACATCAACGCGGTCGACCGCCTGGGCATGAGCGACCATGGACCGGTCCACGTGCAGATCGTCGCCAACATCGGTCTGCGTCTCTTCCGTCTTCTGGTGAGCCGCCAGATCACTCCGAGCGCGGTCCAGTATCACCAGCTCACGATCGAGGATGCCGAGATCATCGTTGTGCTCGCCTGCCTGCTCCATGATGTGGGCATGGCGGTTCACCGTGAGGAGCACGAGCACTACAGCCTTTTCCTGGCGCACGACAAGCTCAAGGAACTCCTGGCCGATCTCTACCCGCCGGCCGCCCGGCGGGTCATGATCTCGGAGATCCTCCATGCGATCATCGCCCATCGTGCTGACGGACGGCCGCTGACCCTGGAAGCCGGGATCGTGCGGGTTGCCGACGCGCTGGACATGGCGAAGGGGCGATCGCGGATTCCTTTCGAGGCCGGTAAGGTGAACATCCACTCGGTCTCGGCCGCCGCGATCGATCGGGTCTCGATCGGACCGGGAGAGAGTCGACCGGTCCGGATCGTCATTCATATGAATAACTCGGCCGGCATCTTTCAGGTGGACGAGCTGCTCCGGGAGAAGGTCGAGGGATCCGGGCTCGAGCCCTACCTGGAGATCACAGCGGTGATCGAGGGCGAGGCCGAACGGCGGCTGATCAGCGAGGTGCGGATCGGACGCTGAGGCGGCTCAGGTTCGGGGAGGTGCCTCGACGACGTGGACCCGATCGCCCCCGGCGCGCTTTGCCAGGTACTGCGCCATGTCGGCAGCCCGAACCAGGATATCTGCTGAGAGATCAGGAGGAGTGCCTGCCGCGCCGCCAATGCTCACCGTCACGCCGGGGATATCCGGGAGGTCGTCCAGCCGCACTGCCCGCACAGCCTGACGCAGCTTCTCTCCCACCGCGCGCAGCCCGGCGACCGGGGTCCCCGGAAGGATTGCCGTGAATTCCTCCCCGCCGTAGCGCGCGATGAGATCGGTCCGACGGACGCTCGCCCGCAGGGCCTGAGCGACTGCCTGGAGGATGCGGTCGCCGGCCTGGTGACCGTGGCGGTCATTGTATTCCTTGAAGCGATCGATGTCGATCAGGAGCAGGCCCACTGGGTAGTCAAGGCGGCGCGCCCGGCTGATCTCCTCCTCGAGCACTTGATCGAAGCGGCGACGGTTAGCCACGCCGGTGAGGCTGTCGGTGATCATCAGATGGGCGGCCTCAGCGTAGAGGCGCACATTCTCCAGCGCGATGCCAATGGTATCAACGAAGTCATGCATGAGCTCGCGCTCGGCCGGTTCCAGGGCACCGGGC
>JADGGD010000188.1 GCA_019690095.1 Chloroflexota bacterium | reverse complement strand
GAGAGACACGCCGAGACGTGCCGCGCGCTCCTCGTCGTGGTGGAAGCTCCAGCCGATGACCTGCATGCCGAGGCCGCGTCCCAGGCCTGCCACCTCTGATCCGATCGCCCCGAGGCCGATGATCCCGAGGGTCTTGCCGCGGAGTTCCGGGCCGACCTCGTGCTGCCAGAGACCGGCCCGGAGGCGCCGATCCAGCAGGGGAATCCGCCGGCTGATCGCGAGCATCAAGCCAATCGTTGCCTCGGCAACCGAAACGGCCGACACAGCCGGCGTGTTAGTGACGACGATGCCGCGCTCGGTCGCCGCGGCCAGATCGACGTTGTCCGTTCCCGTGCCAAGGATGGAGATCATGCGCAGCTCGGGGAGCGCCTCCAGGGTCGCGGCATCGAAGACGCAGTACGAGCGGACATTGATGATTGCCGTCGCCCCGGCTGCGCGTGTGATCAATTCGGCTGGCGATCCAGGGCGCGTGCTGAAGATATCCACTGTGCCGTAGGTTCGGAGCAGGGCAAGGTCTGGAGAATCCTCGTGGTAAACGGGGGGATAGTTATCGGGGATAACAATACGCATCGAACCCTCCAGGGGATAACCGGCGACAAGGAACGGGGCGGCCCGGCTGTTCCACGCGGGGCCGCCCCATAAGCTCAGGCGGTCGTGGCCCGCTTCCGCCCTCGGCGGCTCCCGCCAATCTTGCCGATGCGAGCATAGTAGTCGGAGCCGTGGCGGGCCTTGACGGTATCACCGCCTTTCTTGCCAATGGAGGCGTAGAAGTCCGGTCCGTGACTGTCCCGGACCGTGGTGCCTCCCTTCTTGCCGATGGTCTCGAAGAAGTCCGCTCCGCGCTGCGCGAGGACGGTACGGCCGCCTTTCTTGCCGATCTCGCTGTAGAACTCGCGGCCGTACTTCTCGGCCACCTTTCGGCCGCCAAGGCGTCCTGCCTCTCGTACTGTCAGTTCCGCGTGGTCGCCAGCCATAATGGGGTCCTCCATTGAGAGAGTCGGCTCAATGGTCCGCGCGGTCTCACCAGCCCACCGGCGGAGCCACCGCCTGCCGCAGTATACCAAAGTCAACAGTATACGATCAATTGGTCCCGGTCTTCCGTGCGAGGTCGCACACTGCCTGGGGACAGATCGCGAGCCAGATGAGCCGGCGCGGCGGGGCATAGTATACTCAGAGCGATGAAGGAGCGCATTCTCGTCATTGATGACGATGAGGCAATTACCACGGCCCTGCGCCGGATGCTGTCCTTCGAGGGCTACACGGTCGAAGTAGCGCTCGACGGTGAGGAAGGCCTGCGCAAGGTCCGTGAGGCCATCCCGGACCTGATCATCCTGGATATCCTGATGCCGGGCATCGACGGCGTCGAGGTGTGCCGCCGCCTGCGGAGTACGGAGGATGTGCCCATCCTTATGCTCACCGCGCGCGATGAGGTCGCCGATCGGGTTCGCGGTCTCGATGCCGGGGCTGATGACTATCTCGTTAAGCCCTTTGCTCCCGATGAACTCCTTGCCCGGGTCCGCGCGCTCCTGCGCCGGCGCGATCCCCGCGGGAGGTCAGCAACCCTGCGCTTCGCCGATCTCACCGTGGAGACGCGGACGCGCCAGGTATTTCGGGGAGACCGGGAGATCAAGCTCTCGGCGAAGGAGTTCGATCTCCTGGCATACTTCGCGCGGCATCCGCGGCAGGTTCTAACCCGTGAGCAGCTCCTCGAGGCAGTCTGGGGGTATGCCTTCGACGGCGAGTCGAACATCGTCGATGTCTACGTCGGCTACCTGCGTCAGAAGCTCGAGGCGCGGAACGAGCCGCGGTTGATCCATACCGTGCGGGGTGTTGGCTTCGTTCTGCGGGAGTGAGCGGTGTCGATCCGACTGCGCCTTACTGTCTGGTACGCCGGCCTGATGGCACTCACCCTCGTTCTCTCAAGCGTCATTCTGTACCTCGTGCTTAACCAGTCGATGACGATCGAGACCGACACCTTCCTGGAAAGCAAGGCGCGAGACATGAGCTTCAGCCTCCAGAGCGCCCTGCGTCTGCCGGACCTTGATCGCTTCGCCGAGGGTGATGTGTACGCGCAGTTGCTGATGCCGGACCTCACGATCGTAGACGAGTCCAAGAGCCTGGGAGACCTGGGTGAGCCGCTCGATCCGGAGGCAGCGCGCCTCGCGCTCGCCGGGACAAGCAGTTTCAATACAGTGGTCATCCGGGATGTCCGGGTGCGGGTCTACACGACCCGCATTACAATCCGGGGCAATCAGGTCCGGATCCTGCAAGTTGGGCGCTCGTTCGAGCGGTTCGAACATACCCTGACCTGGCTCCAGCGTGCCCTCCTGATTGGCGACCTGGCGCTCGTCGCCCTCGCCACGGCTGTCGGCTGGTGGATGGCTGGATCGTCGCTCCGGCCGATCGTGCGGATTACCCGGACTGTCCAATCGATCGGTGAATCCCAGCGCCTGGACCAGCGCGTGGAGTACGAGGGGCCGCACGATGAGATCGGTGAGCTTGTCCATACGTTCAACCGCATGCTCGCCCAGCTTGAGGCGAGCATCAGCGCCCAGCGTCGGTTCGTGGCCGATGCCTCGCACGAGCTCAGAACGCCCTTGACCACACTGCGCCTGAACATTGATCTTTTGCGCCGCGACCGGACCGCCGAGCCTCCTGAGCGTGCCGAAGTGCTCGATGATATCGCAAGCGAGCTTGATCGGCTGTCGCGGCTGGTCCAGGGCCTGCTCGACCTCGCGCGGGCTGATGCAGGTTTCCACCTGGAGAAACAGCCGGTGCGGGCTGACGAGATCGTGCTCGATGTGTACCATCAGGTGCGGCCGGCGGCAGACGGAGTGGTCATCAATCTAGGCGAGACCTTCCCGATCACCTTTTACGCCAATCCGGACTATCTCAAGCAACTGCTCCTGATCCTGCTCGATAACGCGATCAAGTACACTGATCCCGGCGGGCAGGTCCGATTTACCGTGGAGCGCGATGGAGAATGGGTCAAGTTCCAGGTGTCTGATACCGGCCGTGGGATCGCGCCGGAAGATCTGCCGCATATCTTTGAGCGGTTCTATCGTTCCCGCGGGGTCCGCCGCCAACGGGGAACGGGCCTTGGGCTCGCGGTTGCCCGCTGGATTGCCGAAGAGCACGGCGGTCATATCGACGTGGAGAGCGTGCCCGGCCGTGGAGCGACGTTCACGGTCTGGCTGCCGGCTGGCGAACCCCGACCTCCCGCATCTCTCCAATCCTCTTAGGCCTCTCCTCTTAAGCCTCTCGGCCCGCGCGGCGCATTGGGAAAGCTGGTGCGGGGGCGACTGTCGCCCTGCTCAGTCCTCCGCTATCCGCACTGTGTTTTTCTTTCTTAGGAAACTCTTAAGCCTTCTTCATACGCCTCTTAGCTTTCTCCAGTAGAGTCGAAATCGGCGGTGAACGGACGGGTCGCTGCCCTGGCGATGTTGGCCAGTCGGTCTGACCCGGGCCGGGACGATCACGGAACAGTGATGGTCGGGATCGTGAAAGCCAGTGAACGCCGTCTGATTCAGCTGCTGAGCGAGGACCCGCTCATGCTGCGGGCCCTGGAGCGGCTGCTCCGGAGGGCCGGCTACGAGGTTGTTGCGACGGACACATGGTCCGATCGGCTTTCTCCACCGCCAGCGCTGGTGATCGTTGATGTACCGGATGATCGGACCGGACCGGGAACCTTGATCGAGGAGAAGGCCCGGCAGTGTGCCGGCGCACCACCGATTCTGTGGATCGGTGAATCGGCCGCGAACCACCGTGAGCGCGAGGCGTGCCTGGCGAAACCGTTCACCAGCCATCAACTCTTAGCGGAGGTGGCCTCTCTTCTCGCGAGGTGAGGCCGCGTCCACCTGTACTGAGGGATCAGAGACATGGAGATGACCGAGCATCAAGCGTCACCGCGGCGGGGTGCTGCCTGGCTGCTCGCAGTCATCGTGGCGATTGCAGGGCTCGTCATCGGGGCAGTCGGGGAAGCGGTCGTAGTGCCGCGGGTGATTGATTTTGCGACCGTGGCACAGGGTCGGATCACCGCGGCCGTCGATGCCCTCTCCGGAGTCATCGCGAAGCCGGCCAGTCCTTCCCCCTCGGTGGCTGAGACGAGCACGGCGCCTGCGGCATCCGCGGCGCCCCGGACCACCACTGCGGTGAATGCGGCCACAACTGCGACGGACGAGCCGTATGTTGCCGTCGTCCAGAAGGCGGGTCCAGCCGTGGTGACGGTCGTTAACCAGATGCCGCCCCAGATCACGATGTTCGGACAGATCGCCCAACCCGAGGCGCTTGGTTCAGGGGTCATCATTGACCAGCAGGGGCATATCGTCACCAACAATCACGTCATCGAAGGCGGAAGCCAGTTCCAGGTGATCTTCTCCGATGGACGGAAGGCCCCCGCACGTCTGGTGGGACGTGACCAGATCAGCGACATCGCGGTTCTGAAGGTCGATGGTCCCGTGCCAGCTGTGGCGACGTTTGGCAATTCAGACGAGCTGCAGATCGGCCAGCGGGTCGTAGCCATTGGCAGTGCTCTCGGCGATTTCCGCAACACGGTGACCCACGGCATCATCTCGGGCGTCAATCGGACCTTAAGCGATCCGAATGGCCCGACCCTGACCGGCCTGATTCAGACCGATGCCCCGATCAATCACGGCAACTCTGGAGGGCCGCTTCTGGATTTGCAGGGGCGTGTGATCGGGATCAATACAGCAGTCGTGCGGGGATCTGGCTTTGGTGGTGACGTGGCGGAAGGCCTGGGGTTCGCCATTCCGAGCAATACGGTCAAGCAGATCGCCGATCAGCTCATCAAGAACGGCTACGTCGTGCGACCCTTCCTGGGCGTCAGCTGGACGCCGTTAAGCCCGCAGATTGCCTCGTACTATGGGCTGAGGGTTACCAGCGGTGCGTTGATCCAGGCGGTCCAGCCCGGAAGTCCGGCAAGCGCGGCGGGCCTGCGGCCGGGCGACGTGGTCACGCGGGTCGATGACGTCGCGATCGATGAGCAGCACGACTTCGCGTCGGTTCTGCTCAGCCATAAGGTCGGCGACCGGGTCCGCCTGACGGTCCAGCGTGGATCGCAGGTGCTGACGCTGACGGCGACCCTCGCCGAGCGGCCGCAGGAGCTGCAATAGGGGGTCTGCAGTGAGGAGGGTACGGCCAGGTGCAGCCGCTGATGCCACGCTGGAGATTCTGCCGATGTCTATCCCCGGCACCTGGAGCCTCGCTGCTCCCGGCTCGTCAATGGTGATGGGGGGAGGCTCCAGGTCACCTATTCAAGTTCTGCCGCGTGCCAGGGTGAGCGGGCCGTCCGGCAGTAAGAGGAAGGAAGAGTGCGATGAGGTTTCGGGCTGAGCTTCACTGCTATCACTGTGGATACGTGGCGGCTCGCGTTGAGGGCGAGCAAGGGCAGCCGATGACGCAGGCGCGGCTGATCTCGCCCGCTGTCGGACCGGGGCCGCGGCTTCGGCCGGGCCGCCCGCCGCGCTGTGGGCGCTGTGGTGGGCCGCTCTACCTCGATGAGGTTGAAATTATCCGCTACGCTCCGACCGTCATCGTCCCCCTCCCTCCGGGACGACGGCGGGGGCGTCCGCCAAAGGCGCTTGTCTCCTCCTAACCGTCTTCCTGCTTCCTGCATCCCGACCCCACGGTGCCGGTCTACACCGTGGGGTCATTTCTCTCATCTCTCACAGTGGGTGTCTCTCCCAATGGGTATGGACGTCGGGGCGAGCATCACCGCTCGTCTCGCGCAACAATCGGGGTTCCTGCTTCGTCC
>JADGGD010000187.1 GCA_019690095.1 Chloroflexota bacterium | reverse complement strand
GGGCGGGGAGGGTGCCGATAATCTGCCGACCGAGGACGAGCGAGGCAAGGAAGGTCAGGCCGCCGCCGAGCGCGGCGCGCCGATCAAGGGCGGCCGCCCCGGCCGGGACCGGCCGACCGTCGGCGCCGGAGGCGGCCTCGGCCGCCGCGGGCCGACCGCTGTAGGCGGAAAGCGCGGCCGCGTAGGCGGCAAAGGCGAGCAGGTCAACCAGGGCTACCGCCGCGGCGCCGGCGAAGATGCCCCGACCGGCGGCGGGCAGGACGACCAGGCCGGTGAGGAGCCACGGGATGAGCGCCGCGGCGATCGGCTGGCGCCAGCGCTGGAAGAGCACGCCGCCCAGGCCCGCGAGGAGGAGCTGGATGACCCCCAGGCCGATGAAGAGCGACGGCTTGCCGAGGTAGAGCAAGCGGTCGAGGACGAACGCGAAGAGCGGCCCGGGCATAAGCAGGACGAGGCGGTCCTGGATCAGCTCGGGGATGGTGGGAACGCCGGCAAGCACACGGCCGGCCAGCTCCACGACCAGGAAGGCGCACCCGGCGGCGGCGCCGGTCCAGAAGGAGCGCGGCATGGTCTTCCCTCCCGACTGACGGATCGGGCCGTGGGCCGTCCGACGGCGCGGGGCCTGTCTGACGTGCGGCGCGGCTTCTCCGGTCTCCCCGACGGCCCGGGCGCTCCCAGCGCGGGAAGGCATCCCTCCCCGCCAGGCGCAGGCTGCCGGGGACCGGGTCCTCTCCGATTTCACGGTGATCGTAGCACGGCCGCGCGTTCCTGCCTATTTTTTTCTTGCTTCCCGGATCCTCCCGCGGGCAGGGCGCTCCACGCCGCCTGCCCGCGATCCTCTCAGTCGCGGCTCAGGCCGCGGCACGCTGTGGCAAAGGGCCCGCCAGCTCCGCCGCACCGTCGACGACGACCGCATCGGAAAGGGCCGGGCACCGGCGGTCAGCCGGTGGTTCTCGCTCCTCGGCCGGGACGACCGCGCCCCCCGCGGTCAAGAGCCGGTGGGCGGCGACAGAGGCGATGTCGCTGGTGCCCGCTGCGGCGGCGGATGGAAAGGCCCCGGCGTGCTCATTCGCGCATCTCCACGCGTCCGAGCAGGGCCCATGCCGTCAGAACGATCACCAGGGAGAGCGTGAGCAGGAGGACGGAGAGCGAGAGCGCCTCGGTGAGGTTGGTTTCCATCGCCGTCATGATGGCGAGCGTCATCGTCTGGGTGCGGCCGGGCAGGTTCCCGGCGAAGAGCAGCGTCGCCCCGAACTCGGCGGCGGCGCGTGTTCCGCAGAGCAGAAGGCCCGAGAGGATGCCCGGAAAAGCGAGCGGGATGGTGATGTGCCGGTGGGCCTGCCAGGCAGAGGCTCCGTCAACTGCGGCAGCTTCCTCGACCTCTCGTGGCACACTGCGGAACCCGAGTGAAGCGCCGCGAATGTAGTACGGAATCGCGATGAAGAGCTGCGCCATGACAACGGCGATCGGCGTGAAAGGCAGGGTGATGCCGAGCCGTTCCAGCGCCGGGCCGAACAGCCCGCGCCGGCCAAACGCCATCAGCAGTGCGACGCCAGCGATCACGGGCGGCAGCGCGATCGGCAGCTCGACCAGCGTCTCTGCCACTGCTTTCCCGGGGAAGCGTCGTCGTGCGAGGAGATAGGCGAGCGGCGTGCCGCCGACGAGTGCAATGCCGAGCGCCGCGGCCGTGGTGAGTGCGGTGAGGCTCAGCGCCGAGAGCACGAATGGGTCGGCGAGGGCGCGAATGGTCTCGGCACGCGCGCCGCGCCAGATCAGCGCGACCAGAGGCAGCGCAAGGTACAGCAGCAGGAGCGCGCCCGGCAGGGCCAGCAGCGACGGTCGGCGCACTGGCCGCGCCGGGCAGGCTGCTGGCTCAGCGCTGGTCCGGGCACGTCTGCGTGTCGGCACGCCCTGGCTTGTCATCAGGCTGTTCCCATCACGAGCACATCACGATCACGGCGTCCACGGCGCCGCGCGGTGGCTGGCGAGGACCTGCGAGACGACCTCCGCCAGCATCGCCCACGCGCCGGGGACAGGGCATTGAACGGGGCGGGATGCCGTCATCGCCGCTGGCCCTGCGTCACTGCGGCGGCAGGAAGCCCCACTTCTGCAGCACAGCCTGCCCCGCCGGCGAGAGGACGTAGTCGATGAATGCCTGGCCAGCCTGAGCGTTCGGGGCGTTCATAACCAGAGCGATCGGATACCGCGCGATGACGTTGAACTGGTCCGGGATGTTGATGATTTTGACCTTACTCCGGTAGTCTGGTGTTACGTCGGTGCGGTAGACGAAGCCGGCGTCGGCCTCGCCGAGGGCGACTTTCGAGAGCACCGACTTGACGTTCGTCTCCTCGGAGACGGTGTTGGCCAGCACCCTGGTCGAGAAGTCGCTGCCGTAGCCGGGGTCTTTGCTGGCGTTGGCCAGGACCTGGCGCGCGTAGTTGCCGGCCGGCACGTCTTTCTGCTCGATCACGAGCTTCACGCCGCTCTTCGCCAGATCCTTCAGCCCGGTGATGTCCGCCGTGTTATCCGCTGGCACGATGATGACCAGGGCGTTGCGGGCAAAGATCTGCGGCTGGCCGGCGATTGTTCCATCCTGAATCGCGCCCTGCATATTGGGCTCGTCTGCCGAGGCGAAGACATCGGCCTTCGCGCCCTGCGCCAGCTGGGTGCGCAGCGTTGGCGAGCCAGCGAAGTTGAACGTGAACGTGACCCTGGGGTGCTGGCTCTGGAACTGCTGGGCGATCTCTTGAAAGGCGTCGGTCAACGATGCGGCGGCGAAGACGGTCACCTGGCCGGAGAGGGGATCGACAGCGGCTGAAGCCGTGGCAGATGGCGAGGGCATCGCCGGTGTTGTGGCCGTGGTCGGGACGGCCGTCGGCGTCGTCGCTGCCGGCGGGGAGGCAGCTGCTGGCTGTGCCGCCGTGGGCGCGGCGGGCGGCGTCGTCGCACTGCCTCTGCAGGCGGCCAGCAGCACGCCGGCAAGCGCCCAGACAACCAGCCAGATAAGCCATCGGTGTGTCCGTCTTACAGTCATCACTCGCTCTCCTGGTCCCAGATCGTGTTCCTGTCTCTCCTGGTCGCCGGGCGCGGCGTGCCTTATGCCGCACCCGCGTGTAGCCGCGCGACGACCGTGCCGAGCGGCTCGAGGTCATAGCCCCGCGCCGCCTCCAGCTCTCGGCGGAAGCGCCAGCTCGTTGCGAGATCGAGGAGCCGCTGCACCCTCGGGCTGTCGAACAGCTCTGCGGGGATGACGAGATCGAACCGCTCTTCAGACAGCGGCAGGAAGTCGAGTCCGAAGGCCTCGGCGGCAGGCTGAATGCCCGGCCCAGCCGCCGCCAGTCCGTGCGCGACGGCGGCGGCGACTGCCTCGTGGCTCGTGAGGATGTGACGATAGCCGCGAACCTGCTCACCGGCGAGGCCGTGCTCGGCAAGCCAGGTGTCGAAGGCCAGTCGGCTGCCGGCACCATCCTCGCGGTTGACAATCGTCACCCCGGGTCGGAGCAAGTCCGCCGGCTGGCGGATGCGGAGCGGGTTGCCGGGCGGCAGCAGCAGCCCATCGAACCAGCGCGCTAACGTGACGACGACAACAGACCGCCCGGCCAGTTCCTGCTGGATGGCCGGCAGGGTATCGCCGCTCTGCGGGTCGCGCAGATGTGTGCCGGCAAGGTGCACATCGCCGCGTGCGAGCGCACGAAGGGCGGTCAGGCTGCCGGTCGGGATCCAGTGCGCGCGCAGGTCGCGTCCCCATTGACCGGCGTGAGCGGTGAGCAGGCCGAGTGCTGGCGCGCAGCCGGCCAGCAGCAGTGTCTGGGACACCTGCTCCGGCGATGTGTGCAGTATCACCCGAACGTGCTGGGCGTCGATCTGCTGGGTGATGATGCCGTCGGCCGGAGTGGTGAAGCCCTCTGCGCCGGTGAGCGGCTGGGCGATAAGCCGGCCGTGCACCTGAGCCAGACGAACGCGCGCCGTCGGCCGTACTGGCCAGGCGCTGGGCAGTTCGGCCTCACGTGTGTCGGTCGTCTCCGGAAGGGAGAAGAGGTCTTCGACGCGGCAGTCCAGGGCACGGGCCAGGCGCAGCGCAATGGCGGTGCTCGGAATGTGCTGGCCGGACTCGATTGCGTGAATTGCCTGGCGCGACAGCCCCAGGGCACGGGCGAGCGTCTCCTGGCTCAGCCCGCGCCGCAGGCGCCAGGCGCGGACCGAGGTGATCAGCGTCGGCTCACGATAGCGTCCCATGCCGGCCCCCTTTCCTCGCACCGAATGTAATAGAAAACTGACGTCTTGTCAAATGAATATGACTACCTGAGCCGGCAGCGGCACAAAGGCTACCCCCGGGCGCCCTCTGCCGCGTGCAGCGTTGTACTGGCGACGCCGCGGCCCGGCGTCGCCAGTGGATGGTACTGCCAGCGGACAGTCCTGCAGGGGATGGTGCTGGAGGTCGGGTGATGTGCCGTTATGACGGACTGGCCTTGTTTCCGGGCAGTGCCCTGTTCGGCGGCCTCCGGCGCGCCGGGGACCGCGGCAGTTCCCCCTGCTCTCCGGCCGATGCGCCGATCAGCCGCACCCGGGGCGTCAGGGATGGATCAAACTCGGCAAGCCGCTCGCGGCCGAGGGCGACGATGGCATCGCGGGCGCGCGCCGCCTCGGCGATCAGGGCGTCTACATCCACTCCCTGGCAGGCCGGGCGGAACCAGTGCAGGAGCCGGAGGCCCGTTTCGAGCTTGGTGACTGCGCCGTAGTAGTTGCGGCGGGCGAACAGGTGGTACATCCCCACCCCGACGAGCAGGATGCCCTGGTACAGGTAGCGGACGTCATCGCGCTCGGCCCGCCAGAGCTCTTCGAGGGTCTCGTGCTGTTCGAAGAAGTTGCCCTGGTTGAACTGCTCGATGCCGCGGCGGAGGAGCGCTGGCGGCGGCTCGCCGCAGCGGTCGGTGTGGAGCGGCCGGTCGGGCACGGAGGATCGCCCGCGGGGTGCTCGCGCCATGCTCGCGCCTCCTCGGGCAGGGCGTTCGTCGGCGCCCCCGATTATAGCAGGGGCGGCGTCGGATCTGCGGCCGGGCCGTCAGTGGACGACGATCGTCAGGCGGAACACCCGGGAGGGCAGGGCGCAGGCCGGGCGTGCCTGGCGGCAGAGGGGATCACCGACCGCGGTGAGGGCGGCTCGCCCGGGGCGGTGGGCGGCATAGATGCCCTGGGCTCCCTGGGGCACCAGCACATTCACCCGCCGGCTGACCACCGAGGGATCGTCCACCGTCACGGTCCAGTCGTAGCCTGCCCCCAGCTGGAGCAGGAAGCTCTCGCCCACGGCGAGATCAATGGTGGAGCCGCTGTCGGCCAGGGTGATGATGCGGGCGCCGGACAAGGGGGTCGCGGCGGCGGTGGGGCTGGCCGCGCTTATGTCCAGGACGAAGGAAAGCGTGCCGATGCCGCCTCCCTGGACCTGGATCGTCACGACGTGGCGGCCGGGGGCACGACCGCGCAGGTGGAAGGACAGGACGTCATTCCGCGGCCAGTTGCCCATCTCGACCTGCCAGTCGGCTGGCGCGATCGCAACCTGGATCGGGTAGGGCTGGAAGCCGCCGGCTGGGGAGGTCGTGCCCAGGGGATGCGGGAAATGGACGAGAACGCTGATCTCGCCGGTGTCGGCGGATACCGCGGTCTCCTGGCCTGGCCTGATCACGGCGTGCTGGGGACGCGGGCCGATCACCTCGATCGTCACCGGGCCGATTGCGGGCGTCAGGGTGCCGCGGCCGGCCGGCGTGGGAACGGGAGGGGGT
>JADGGD010000003.1 GCA_019690095.1 Chloroflexota bacterium | reverse complement strand
TCATCCTCGCGCTCTTCCTCGGTCTCTCTGGCGAGAGGAGGGGAGAGCTGGCCGGGGATGATCGACCCGATCAGCCGCACGCCGTGTGACCATTCTCGAGCTGACTGTCACCGAGCCAGAGGCCGGCGAGCGCCTCGATCGCTTTCTTGCCTCCCGTCTGCCGGAGCGGTCGCGCTCCTTCGTTCAGCGGCTGATCACCGAGGGACACGTCTCGGTGGACGGCCGCCGGCCGCGTCCGGCCGACCGCCTTCGGCCCGGCCAGCATATTCGGGTTGATCTCCCCCCGCCCGCACCGACGGGGCTGGTGCCGGTCGCAATGCCGCTGTCGGTCGTCTACGAGAGCCCGGACCTCCTCGTCATTAATAAGCCCGCCGGTCTGGTTGTACATCCGGCCCCGGGACATGCGACGGATACCCTGGTGAATGCCCTCCTGGCGCGCTACCCTGGCCTCACCGTGGGAAATGCCCTCCGTCCCGGCATCGTTCACCGCCTTGACCGGGGGACCTCGGGTCTCATGGTCGTCGCACTGACCGACCGTGCCTTCCACGGGCTCGTCGCTCAAATGAAGCAGCGGACCGTCCACAAGGAGTACCTGGCCCTGGTGCATGGGCGGGTTACCCCCGCGCACGGGGTCATTGAGGCACCAATCGGCCGCGACCCGCAGAATCGTCTCCGCATGGCCGTAGTAGCCCACGGGCGGCACGCTCGGACCGGCTTCCGGGTCGTCGAGTATTTCGATGGGTTCAGCCTGCTCCGCTTGACCCTGGATACTGGCCGCACGCATCAGATCCGGGTCCACCTGTCCTCAATTGGACATCCGGTCGTCGGCGACACCGTCTATGGGCCGCGTCAGGCGGCGTTCGGTCTCGACCGTCCCTTTCTCCACGCCTGGTATCTGGGCTTCCAGGTGCCAGGGCAGGAGTTCTGCCTCGCGCTCCGGGCGCCGCTCCCCCCAGAGCTGGAGGCAGTTCTGGCCGCCCTGCGGCCGCGTCGTGGGGCTCCTTAACGTGGTTTCCACTCGACCGACGGTATCTCCTCACCTATCATGAAGGCGTGCATGTGTTCGAGAAGGAGGCACAGGGGTGTTTGCCGTCTCGCCAGACCCGGTCCGGATCCAGGATGAGTCGGCCGCACGAGCGCGGATCTCCGAGCTGATCCAGCGCATCCACGAGGCCGACTATGCCTACTATGTTCTTGACGCGCCGGTCGTTGATGATGCGACGTACGACGGCTGGATGCGGGAGCTCCGGGCGCTGGAGGAGGCGTTCCCGGGGCTCGTGCGCCCGGACTCCCCGACCCAGCGCGTTCCGGGCGCGCCGGTCGAGGCCTTTGCCAAGGTCACCCATCTCGATCCCCTGCTGTCTCTGGGCAACTGCACGTCGGAGGAGGAGCTCCGCCGATTCGACCAGCGGGTGCGATCGCTTCTTGGTCACCCCACGAGCTATCACTGCGAGCCGAAGTTTGATGGGCTGTCGATCGCCCTGGTCTACCGCGACGGCCAGCTCGTCGTGGCCGCTACCCGGGGAGACGGCACGACCGGCGAGGATGTGACTGCCAATGTCCGGACAATTCGGTCGATCCCGATCGTGCTCCGGGGCCAGGCTCCGCCGGTTCTCCAGGTGCGCGGCGAGGTCATCATGGAACGCGCCGCTTTTCTTGCCCTGAACGAGGCGCTGATCGCGGCGGGCGAAACCCCCAAGGCCAATCCCCGGAATGCGGCCGCCGGCTCTCTCCGTCAGCTGGATCCCCGGATCACCGCGAGCCGACCTCTCCGTTTCTTCGCCTACTCTGCCTACGCGCCGGGCGGCCTGCCGGTGGCGACCCAGGCAGAGCTGATCGCCGTACTCCGGGCGTGGGGCTTCCCGACCAGCCCGTACAACCGTCTTGTCCCCGATGTTGACGCCGCGCTCGCCTACATCCGCGAGATGCAGGAGGTTCGGCATTCCTGGCCCTTCGATACCGACGGGGTGGTGATCAAAGTCAACGGTCTGGCCGACCAGGCTGAGCTCGGTGTGGTCGGCCGCGAGCCGCGCTGGGCGATCGCCTATAAGTATCCGTCTGAAGAGGCCTATACTCTCCTGAAGAATATCGTTGTCCAGGTGGGGCGCACCGGTGTGCTGACGCCAGTGGCTGAACTGGAGCCGGTCTCCGTAGGCGGGGTGCTGGTCAGCCGGGCAACTCTGCACAATGCCCGCGAGGTGGCCCGGAAGGATCTGCGGATCGGGGATACCGTGGTCGTGCGGCGAGCGGGTGAGGTCATCCCGGAGATCGTCACGGCCGTCGTTGAGCGGCGGCCGCCCGATGCGCGCCCCTGGACCATGCCGTCTACCTGCCCGTCCTGCGGTGCGCCGGTCCGTCAGGTCGACGACGAGGTGGCAGTCCGCTGCTCCAATCGGCCGAGCCGCTGCCCGGCTCAGCTCGCGCAGAATATCGAGCACTTCGCCAGTCGCGACTGCATGAACATCGAGGGGCTCGGCCCGGCGGTGATTGAGACGCTCCTCACGCACGGCCTGATCCGCAGTCCAGCCGACCTCTACCGCCTGACCCGGGAACAGCTGATTCCCCTTCCTCGTTTCGGCGAGCGCAGTGCCGATCGGCTTCTGGCCAGTATCGCCGCGTCGCGCTCGGCCGAACTCGCACGGGTTATTGATGCGCTGGGTATCCCCCAGGTCGGCCACGAGACCGCCCAGATCCTCGCCCGTACCTTCGGCTCGCTCGACCGTCTCGCCGCGGCAAGCGAGGCCGAGCTCGCTGCGCTTGAGGGCATCGGTCCATCGGTGAGCGCGAGCATCCGTGCCTTCTTCCAGGATCCGGACAATCAGGCGCTGGTCTCTGATCTCCTTGCCCTGGGGATCGGCTGCGCTGCCGCGGCCGGTTCGGCGGCCGGCGAAAATGCCCGACTGGCCGGCCTGACCTTCGTCATCACCGGGACGCTCTCCCGGCCGCGCCGCTACTACGAGGAGCTGATCGAACGGGCCGGCGGTCGGGTCTCTGACGCGGTCACCTCGAAGGTGAATTACCTGGTCCGCGGTGAGACGCCGGGGAGTAAGCTCGCGAAGGCGGAGAAGCTGGGCATTCCGATCCTCGACGAGGCTGGGCTCCTCGCCCTGCTGGGCGCGGCGTGAGCAAGCCGGGCCGGTAGACAGGCCCTACCGGCCCGGAGACTGGCTACCGCCGGGGGGCACCCGGGACGCTGACGATCCGCCCCTGATTCCCCACGAGCGCGCCCACGATCGCGGCGGCGGCGGCGAGCAGCAGGAAGATAAACGTGACCCAGCTCGAGGTCACGGCCGCAGTCGCCGCGGCGGCCGTCGGGACATTGATACCAGTCACGCCGATGATGCCCGCGATAAACGGGATGCGCGTGAGATTGGCGAACGAGGTCACGCCGATCAGGGTGGCCGCGATCAGGAAGGTGAGGGCGAAGACCATCGACACCGCCCAGACCAGGAGACCGTGGGCCCCGGCGATCAGTGAATCGACCAGGTTCAGCGTGCGGCCGGCGAACCAGCCGCCCACGAAGAAGGCGATGATGACGCTGATCGCCTCCCAGATCGCCACGCCCGTCGCCCCGGCACCAACGCCGATCGCGACGCCGAGCGCGCTCAGCAGGAAGAGCACGCCGAGTGCGACGAACATGCCGCCCCAGGTCGGTGCCCATTCGACGAGGCCGCCCACCGTGTAGGGGGCCGCTTCGCCAGCCGCCGCGGGCCCGACATAGCGCAGAGGCTCCGGTGGGCGTCCAGTCCGCTGCTCCTGCGGGGTCGGCTCTCGAATCGGTTCGCGCATATAACCTCCTCCCTGCGAATCGCCTGTCTCGTATATGCGTCCAGGCGGGATGCGGGATAGGGCACCGTGGCAAGTTGCGTACCGCCGCCCGGCACGCAATGTGTAGGGGAGCAGAGCGTGGACCTGATCACTGGCATCAGCGGTGTCACGGCGGCTTTCCTCTTCTCCACTGCCCTTGTCGCCCTTGCTCTCACCCGGGCCGGGGCGGCCGCTGATCCGCCCGCGCCCGGCCGAACCCGCGTCGTCTTCGTGAGCCTGCTTATTGGCCTCTTCGTCGGGCTCGCCGATGTGCTCGTCGCGGCCGGCCTTCCCACGATCGCCTTCCTCAACGTGATCGCGGGGGCTGCGGCTATCGCGATCCTTCACGGCCCCTGGGGCACCGGCCAGCGTGGGCCCGATGAGGAGCGCTGGCGCCGCTAGAGGCACACCACAGCCAGGCTGCAGGTACTGCTTGACCGGCCCCCGCGGCGGCTGGTAGCCTTCCGACGCGAGATTCTGGAGGGGTCAGAGCGATGGAAAGCACCAGCGCCGCAGTCAGCGACCGATACGACCTCGTCCTTCAGGGCGGCCACGTGATCGACCCGGCCAATCACCGCGACGAGCCTGCCGACGTCGCGATTGCGAATGGCCGGATCGCCCGGGTTGGCCGGGGCATTTCGACCAGCCGGGCAGCGCGGGTCGTGGATGTGAGCGACTGCTATGTCGTGCCGGGGCTCATCGACATTCACGTGCACTACTTCGCCACCTGTCCGCGGCTCGGGGTCAGCCCGGATGACCACGCCTTTCCCGGGGCGGTCACGACCGCCGTGGACACCGGTACCGCCGGCTGGAGAAACTTCGAGCGGTTCCGGCGTGAGGTGATCGATCGGGTGAAGTGCCGCGTCCTTGCCTACGTCAACATCGTCTCGACCGGCATGGAGATTCCGGCCAACGAGCAGGATCCCTGGCAGATGGAGCCTGCCCCGGCTGCCGAGATGGCGCGGCGCCATGCCGATGTCGTCGTGGGCATCAAGACCGCTCACTACATGCAGCCGGGCTGGACGGCCGTGGATCGGGCGATCGCGGCGGGCGAGATGGCAGGACTGCCGGTCATGTTCGACTTCGCTCCCCGGCCGGAGCGGAGCTATGCGGATCTACTCCTGAAGAAGATGCGCCCGGGAGACATTCACACCCACGTCTATGCCCGCCACATCCCCTCGATCGACGAGAACGGCAAAGTCTACGATTACATCTGGGAGGCCCGTCGGCGCGGGGTGATTCTCGATCTCGGGCACGGGGCCGGAAGCTTCTGGTACCGCCTTGCCGTTCCCTGCATCGAGCAGGGCTACCTCCCGGACACGATCAGCACTGATCAGCATACTGGCAACGTGAACGGACCGGTCTTTACCCTGCTCCATACCGTCTCCAAGATGCTCAATCTCGGCATCCCGCTCGCGGACCTGATCTACCGATCCACGGTAGCGCCGGCCCGGGCGATCGGCCGTCCGGAGCTTGGGACGCTGAGCGAAGGGGCAGAGGCGGATGTCGCGGTTATCCGTCTTCAACACGGACGATTTGGCTACTGGGACTGCGGACGGGGGAAGATGATCGGACACCAGAAGCTCGAGTGCGTGCTCACCATCCGAGCCGGTCAGGTCGTTTACGATCCACACGGCTTGACCATGGATGACTGGCGCAGTCTTGGTCCCAACTACTGACCGGCTCGTCCTTGCCTCAAGGGCTTGACGTGGACACGAAATAGCATACGATGAGCAGGATGGGACAAGGCTATACCGCAAGCGGTGGGCGCGAGGGTGCGGTCTCCCGAACAGCCCCGAATGGGGATGCGCGCGGCGACATCGGGGTGGGCCGATCGGCTTCCCGGCAAGGAACGTCTTGCTCGGCTTCTGGAGCTTGGCTGGCAGCGGCTCGTCCTCCCGATTCGGGTTGCCTACCGGTGGCCGATCTCGCCGCGGTCCTGCGTCCGTGCACCCGGCCAGCCGATGGTCGAACGTCCCTGGCTCGTCCGCTGGTGGCAGGCCGCCCCGCCCGAGGGGGATCTTGCGGCGATCCGGGCCCGAGGAGCCGAGATCGCACGACGGACTCTCGGGGATGCGCTGTGGCGCCAGTTCTGTGCGCAGGGCTACCTTGATCTGCGCTCGCCTCACATCCCCGGCCTCACCTACCGTTTGCGCGTCGGGCGGCGGGTCGAGCTGCGCTGGGACTCTCCGGACGACGCTCGCCTGATCCCATGGCCGGCACACGGCTATCTGTGCATCCAGCCGACCTATCCCCTGCCGGCAATCGAGTTCTTCGCCCAGCTCTACCTTTACCTGCGCGATCAGGAAGGCGAGGTCATCCGCGTTGCGATCCCCCAGGCCGCCGATGCTCCAATCCGGCGGGTGTTCTGACCGGAGCATCTCGCCTGCTGATCCGCCGTCTGCTTTGACGGCCGGCCCCGGCTCAGGTAGAATGAAGAAGCGCGGTGAGAATCAACGGGGCGTGGCGCAGTCTGGTCAGCGCGCGTGGTTTGGGACCACGAGGTCCCCAGTTCAAATCTGGGCGCCCCGACCATGCCCGTGCCTCGTCTCCGCGGCCGGGGCTTCCGCCGCTCTGGTGGGATCTGGCACGAGCGCTGCACCCTGAAGCGCGGAGTGCGCGAGCGGGTGCAGAGGAACCCTCTATCTCCTCTCGGCTCCATGCACCCGCGTCGCTTCCCTCTCCACCTTTCCCTTGCTGCTGTGTGCTCTGGCTGCCGCGCATGCTTCCTGGCATTCCCGATATAATTTCTTGCCATCTCTACTCAGATCGAGATAACAAAGGAGCGCAAGTTCGGTGATTCCCCTGACCTTGCAGGCATCGGCCCTTCCGGCGTGCTGCTCCGTGCGGACAGTGGAGGCCCTATGGCCGCACTAACCGACAGTGTCAGTCGCCGGTTCGTCATCATTGGCAACGGCATTGCTGGCACGACTGCGGCGGAGCAGATCCGGAAGGGAGATCCGGCCGCGCAGATTACCCTGGTGACGAACGAGCCGTATCCTCTCTATAACCGCATTGCCCTGCCGCCGTTCCTGAAGCAGAAGGTTACCCAGCAGAAGGTAATGATCCGGAGCCTCGCCTGGCACGAGGAGCGGGCGATTCAGCTCCTGCGCGAGGAGACGGCAGTCCGCGTCTGCGTCGCTGAGCGGGAGGTCCACCTTGCCTCGGGCAAGGTCCTGCCGTACGATGTCCTGCTCATCGCGACCGGCGGCCGCGCGAATCCACTCCCGGGGGCCGCAAACCTCCGGAATATCTTTAACTTCCAGACCCTCGACGATGCCCTGGCGATCAGCGCGCAGATCGAACGCTCCCGTCATGCGGTCGTCGTCGGCGGAAGCTACATCTCCTACGAGCTGACCGAGGCGTTTCGCGCGCGTGGCCTGCATACTACCTGGGTCATGCGCGGCCCCTGGTTCCTCCGTCGGGTCCTCGACGCAGAGGGGGGGGCGCTGGTTGACCGGATTGCCGCGCATCACGGCGTTGAGGTTATCCACGGCGCGGAGGTTGCCGAGGTGCGCGGGAAGGATGGCGAGGTCCGGGAAGTCGTCACGACTAATGGACGAGTCCTGCCGTGCGACCTGCTCGGCGTTGGGGTCGGGATCACTCGCAACGTCGAGTTCCTGGAGGGGACCGGCATCACTATCACCGGTGGCGGCGTCATGACCGACGAGTTCCTGCGCACGAGCGTTCCGAATATCTTTGCGGCGGGAGACGTGGCCGCCTATTTCGACCGCTACGTCGGTGGGCACATCACAATGGGGACGTGGGATAACGCGACGAACCACGGGAAGGTTGTCGGACAGAACATGCTGGGTGCGCACATCCCCTACGATGATGTTCCCACCTACTCGACCACTCTCTTTCACAACCGGATCATGGCTTTCGGGGCGACGCCCGAATCCAATCCGGAGGTCGAGTCGGTCGTCTGGCTGGATGAGGCATCGGAGAGCTACCGGCGCCTCTTTTTCCACGGCGAGCGCCTGGTGGGCGGCGTGATCATCGGACAGCGCAAGGGGTTCCCCAAACTGCTCGATATGATCAAGCAGAGAACACCGGTCCATCCGTCCGAGCGGGCGAAGGTGCTCACCGAGACGCTTCAGTAAGCTCGTGAAGATGCTTTAGGATACGCCGTTAGCTGATTGGCCAGACGAACGAGGGCCGGCGAGGGAACAGCGCCTCGACGAGTGCCCGCGCCTCCGAACTGGAGGCGCGGGACGGAATCCCACAGTCTGCGAAGGCGTGCTCAAGCTCGGACAGCGAGCGGTAGCCGAACAGGAGCTGGAGGAACGTGAGATCGGGGAGCCACACATCGCCGCGTTCGTCCGGGCGCGGCAGCCAATCCTCTACCGCCGTGAGGCGTCCCCGTTCGAAGACCAGTCGGATGCCGCTCCGGTAGAAATCCAGCCGGAGCTCGCCATCATGCCCGCGGGCGATGGAGCTGGCGAGGCGGCGCTCCAGGGCAGGCGCGATCAGCCGGAGGAAGTCCGCCAGATCGGGAACGCGCACATACCAGGCGTAAACCGCGGTGACCGGGCCGAGACGACCCTCCAGCGCCCGGTAGGCCGGGTGATCACTGCCGAGGCCGAGGCGGATGCCCGCGAACCAGGCAGTTGGCGTCTGGGCCGCCAGTTCCTCCCCGACCGCTCCGAGGGCACGCATCGCACTTGGAATCACCGCGACCCAGGAGAACCCTGGCCCGATCTCGAGATACCTCACTACGAGCCAGTTCCCGTCCCGCAGCTGCGGCTCATGGACCAGGAAGCCGACCGGTTCTCCTCCCGTTGTCTCGATGATCCGGATATCGAGACGTTCGTGGCTATCTGAACTTCGCCCACCAAGCTCATATGCCCAGGCTGCGCCATCGCGGACACAGCTCACGACATAGCGTGCCCGCGACTCGTCATAGAGCGCGGCGATGAACGAAAGGTCGCTCGACACCGCCGGGCGGACGCGATATGGCTCGGTCTGATTCGGCCGCAGCGGCGGAATGTCAGCGCGGCCGCATGTTCGCCAGCCCTCTAGCTCCAGGGCCATCTCATAGCCGAACTGGCGGTAAAAGTACGGAATCCCAGTGATCGCCTGGAGCCTCTCTCCCCGCTCGGCGCTCCACTGGTGGATAACCTCGAACTGGGTGCGAACCAGCCCCCGACCGCGGAAATCCGGTCGTGTCCCCACCAGCTCCGGCCGGCCGACCCCGAATCGAATCCCTTCGTACTCCCAGGTCTGGGAGATTAAGTTCAGCGACGAGACGATCGACCCCGAGCGGGTATCCTCCACAATGGTGAAGTCCTCCGGATGGAACGTCGGGTGGGGGCGGCACAGCAGGTCGCGGGTCCAGGCCATGACCCGGTGGTTCGGCTCAGAGGCGCCTGGCGCGCGATGGACCCAGCCATTGAAGGCGGCCAGCGTCTCGGCATCGGCAGGCGTGGCCCGCCGCAGGACCAGGTCATCCCCCAGTTCGCGGATTATCGAAGCGGACATCTACTCTCCGGCATTCTCGTCAGGACAGGTGACGGCCGCACAGTCGGCCGCTCTCGTCCAGAATCAGGATATCTCCTTAATGTGAATGCGCTGTTCTGGCAGGGCCTGCCCGCTTCCTCTCCCTGCGGTTGGCTTCTACCGAACGGGCAGGCTCCCCAGCACATCATCCAGAACGGGGAGTGAGGGATTCCGCTCGCGCGCCTGGAGCCAGGTGCTCATCGCCCGGGTGTACTCCCCGCGATAGAGGTACTCCAGGGCGGCAAGCGCATATCCCTCGTACCGCTGTGGGGCCAGTCGCTGGACGGTCAGGAACTCGGCCAGGGCATCATCCCCCAGATCGAGATCGAAGTATGCTCGACCGAGGTCGAGGTGAGCCTCCACGTCGCTCGGCCAGCGCGCCGTTCGCCGCAGTGCTCGCCGAATGGTCCGCACTGCCTGAAGATCCAAGGCGGCGGGGCATTCGGGATCCGCGCGCGATGCGGCCTCCAGTGCTCGCTGGGCTCGCCCCCAGGCGTGGCGCCTTATCTGCTCCCTGGCTTCCGCATAGAACGGAGACTCGGTCGGCCGCGACTCAGCCGAGGCAGAGGGTGCTGGCACAGCGTTCTGCGCTTCCCCCGCCGGAGCATTCCCTATCTCGACTGATCGCTCGCCGCTGCGGTCAGCGCGTCGGAGGAAGCGCGCGAGGAGGGTCACGCGGCGAGGTGGGTGAGAGGAGCTCAGTGGTGGCTTCATGGGGCGTACCTCCTAACCCCTATCTGATTATGATGCCGCACCGCGCCTTGCTTGGCAAGCCTGTCAGGTGCACCACTCCTGCTGTCCCTACCTGCTCGCGCGGTTCCCGCCCTGGCATCCGGGCAGCACATCGCGTATGATCGTCCCGGTTGTCGCTCTCCACGCCATCCGATCGCTCCAAGGAGGATCCATCGTGTACGAACAGATCTTTCGCCTTGACGGGAAGGTCGCCGTCCTGCCGGGTGGAGCCGGGGGGATCGGCGCGGCTCTCGCGCGTGGTCTCGCCGAGTACGGGGCAGATGTCGTGATCGCTGGCCGGTCAGTCGAGCGCGCCCGGGCCGTGGCCAACGACCTCGCCGCAACGGGCCGCCGGACCATGGCGCTGAGCGTCGAGGTGACCGACCCGGAGTCTGTCCGCCGACTGGTTGAAGAGGTCGTCGGCCAGTTCGGGCGGCTTGACATTCTTGTCAACTGCGTCGGCACCCAGTACGAGGCACCTGCTGAAGAGTTCCCGTTCGACCAGTGGAAGCGGGTAATGGAGGTGAACGTCGCCGGGACGTTCCTCACCTGCCAGGCCGCCGGGCGGGTGATGATCGCTCAGCGGAGCGGGAGCATTATCAACCTGTCCTCGGTGCGCGGCCAGCTCGCGATCCGCCGCGGCTATGCGGCCTACACCCCCAGCAAGGCTGCGGTGAACAACCTGACCCGTCAGCTCGCGACCGAATGGGCTCCCTACAATGTCCGGGTGAACGCCATCGCTCCCACGTTCATCGAGACCCCGCTCGTCGCGAACATGCTTGCCGATCCAGAGTTCCGGCGGAGCCTCACCGAGCGCATCCCCCTCGGTCGGGTCGGCGTCCCAGCCGATATCGTGGGTGCTACAATCTTCCTCGCGTCGCCGGCCTCGAGCTTCATCACCGGCCACATCCTGCTGGTTGATGGCGGCGTTACCGCCACTCAGTAGGTGCGGCACGACCGTGCGCGATTAGATCTCAAGAGAGGACGTACCGTGAAGATTGTCGTTGCCAGCCGCCCGGGAGATCCACACCTTGAGGCATTTCGCACCGCCTATCCGGAGGTTACATTTGTCTGCGTGAGCAGTCCGGAGGAGGCCCGACGGGAGATCATCGATGCGGATGCCTTCTTCGGCAACCCCTCCCGCGAGGTCTTCCTCGCGGCCCAGCGCTTGCGGTGGATCCAGGCACCGAGTGCGGGGATCGAATTCGTCCACGGGATCCCTGAGCTTGTTGAAAGCGATGTCATCCTGACGAACACACGCGGTGCGCACGCCGCGACGATCGCCGAGCATACGTTTGCTATGCTCCTGATGCTGACCCGGGCCCTGCGCTTCTTCGACCACGCCAAGGGATGCCATGCCTGGCTCCGGTCCGAGGGATATCGACACGTCAATGGCATCGCTGGTAAGACGATGGGCATCGTCGGCCTGGGGAATATCGGCCGTGCCATTGCCCAGCGTGCTCACGCCTTCGAGATGCGGGTCCTGGCCGTTGATGCCCAGCCGGTTCCTGCGACCGAGCACGTTGCGGCTGTCTGGGGCCTGGATCGCCTCCACGACATGCTCCGCGAGACTGATGTCCTGGTTATCAGCTGTCCGATTACGCCGCAGACACGCGGGATGATCGGCGAGACCGAGATTCGACTGCTCCGGCCCGGCGCGTACGTGCTGGCGGTCTCGCGCGGCGGGATTGTTCAGGAGCCAGCTCTGATCGCCGCGCTGCGCGACGGTCACCTGGCGGGCGCTGGCCTTGATGTGACCGAGGTCGAGCCCCTACCGCCTGACAGCCCGCTCTGGGACGTGCCGAATCTGGTGATTACGCCGCACATCTCCGGCGGCTCCCAGCTCACGACCGAGCTGATGTGGTCGATCTTTTTTGAGAACGTCGGGCACTTCGTCCGGGGAGAGCCGCTGCGGAACGTGACTGATAAGCGTCTCGGCTATTGAGGGGAAATATGAGGCCGTCCCCGACGGGTCAGACGGGGCGGCCTCGCGTCCTGCCAGGAGGATCGACTATGGATCATCTCCATGACACGCAGGGGCGGACATTATCCCTGACCGGGCGCACCGCACGGCAGGCGGCCGATGCATACTGTGTCATCGAGACCGTCCTCGGGCCGGCCTTCCTTGCCTATAACGACCGCGGCATCTCGGCTCTCCTCCAGGCCGAGACCTCCGATCTCTTCGAGCAGGTCTTCCAGGCACGCTTTCACCGCATGGCCTATCGTGATTCCTCGCCGCCGGCCGCCCTGCTGGAGGCTGTGCGCGACTGTCTCGCCGGCCGTGCTGATCCCCGGCAGTGCCTCGAGTTCGATCTGCGCGGCCGATCGCCCTTCGAGGAGGCGGTTCTCCGCAAGACCGCCGAGATCCCGTATGGTCAGGTTCGCCCATACTCGTGGATCGCCTGCGAGATCGGCTACCCAACCGCGGTGCGCGCGGTCGGGTCGGCGGTCGGGCGCAATCCGATACCGCTCTTGATCCCGTGCCACCGCGTCGTACGTCGTGACGGGCGGATCGGTGCCTACGGGCTCGGCGGAACCGCTGCCAAGCGGCGTCTCCTTGCCGCGGAGGGGATTGACCCGGACTGGCTGGAACACCTCGCCCGGAAAGGCGTCCGCTACATCGGGGATCCGCGGGAGGGCATCTACTGTTTTCCGACCTGCCCGCACGCTCGTACCCTTCCGGATGAGCGCCGTCTCGCCCTGGGCACAGATGGCGAAGCGGCAGCACTGGGTTTGCAACCGTGCCCGACCTGCCGTCCGGCGCCGCGGCCATTCCTCATGCCGTCGGTTCGGCAGGCCGGCGCGCCGCGGGCAGATTGACGCCCGCGAGCGGTCGGCCCATAATACGCTTGATGTAATCGTTCGCGTGAGATAGCGATGGCATCCTCAGCAGTGTACGCGGCCATGCTTGATGGCCTGCGGCCCATCAGCGTTGTAGCCCACGAGGTTGGCCTCACTCCCCGGACGATCCGCTACTATGAGGAACTCGGTCTGATCCACCCGGTCGCGCGAGGAAAAGGGGCGGATCGCCTTTTCGACGACAACGATGTCCGCCGTCTGCGCGAGATCAAGTACCTGCGGGAGGTTCTGGGCTTCTCCTTCACCGAGATCACCGAGCTTCTCAACGCCGATGAGGCGCGGCTCCGCCTCCAGCAACAGCTCGGGCAAACGGCCAATCCCCGGGAACGCGTTCAGCTCCTTCGAATGCTCCTGGGTCTGCGGGAGCGACGCCATGCCTTGATCGAGCGGAAGCTTGCCCGGATCGAGGCGGCCTGTCGCACTGAACGCGAGCAGATCGCGCTGCTCCAGACTATGCTTGCCGAGGAAGAGCACCGCGCCGAGGCATCCTCCGGAGCCTGAGATCATCGCCTGGCCCCGGGGCGGTGGAGGCTGCCGTCTGTCCCGCTGATCCACCGTCGGCGAGTGCGGGGCGCGTGCCGTTGCGTGTCAGGTACTGCGGGCGCTGTTGTCTCTGATGACCTCTCGCAGGAGATCACGCAGGAGGATGGTCTCGGAGAGCACATCCACATTATTCGCACCCCGCCACTCCTGCCAGGTATACTCCAGGCAGAGATCGCCCGCATAGCCGCTTCGGATCAGACGGCCGACGATATCGCGAAAGTCGAGAGTTCCATCGCGGTGACTGGCCTGGAGGAAGCCATCGCGAGCCTGGCGAGCGTGAAAGTGACCGGCGTGGGGAATCAGCGGATGCACGTCCTCGGGGGTGTAGCCGTTAGCGATGAAGTGGGAGTAGTCGAGGGTAAGGGTCAGGCCTGGCACCGCCTGGATCAGTTCGAGCGCCCGGGTGGGGGGCTCGGCCACCGATTCGAGATGGCACTCCACGCTCAGTCGCAGACCTGCGTCGTGGGCGATCGGTACCAGACGGCGGAGTTCCTCGATCGACAGCTCGAAAGAGCGGTCCGGCCCTACCTCCTCCCAGATGACACCCGGGAGCAGGGTAATCCCCTTCGCGCCGATCCCCGAGGCAACCTCGACAATTGCGCGGAAGCGGCGGCGGTTTGCCTCGCGCACTGCTGGATCGAGAGCGTTGACCGGTCGGTCGCGAAAGCCGTTCCCGAATGTGGGGAAGAAGTCCGATACCCCGAGCCCGGCCTCGTCCACCGCCCGGCGGATCATCTCCGTGGCCGCCTTGGGATCCGCCTCGACCTGCGACGGCTGAATGTGACAGCCTCCCTCGTGAGCCCCTACGTCGAGGTAGGGAAGGCCGATCAGCGCGATCACCTTCGCCGCGTCGGCGAAGGAAAGCATCGGGAACGAGAAAGACGTGCAGGTCAGCTCCATACCGGCCCTCCTTTCGCGATCTGGACAGGGGGAGAATAGCACAGGCGCACTGCACCAGGCTAGACGCGGCGCCAGCGGTGTGCTATCGTCGCCCTGGCCTCACCCGGGCCGCCCGTGCGACTGCGCCATGATCGGATCCCGGGCCTCTGCCCTCCCGGGCGGAAAGCCGTTCCGGCGCCGGGTGCACGGCGCCCCGGGGCCGGCGGCTCGCCGCTGGCCAGTAGGCCACCGGACTATATCCGATCCCAGGAGCCTCCATGAAAGCAGCGGTCCTGTACGAGCGGCGCACCCCCCTGGTCATTGATGACCTTGATCTGGCCTCACCTGGAGCGGGCGAGGTCGAGGTCCGGCTTGTTGCGAGCGGTGTTTGCCATTCCGATCTCCATCATATCCAGCGCGATACGCCAACCATCCTCCCGGTCGTCCTCGGCCACGAGGGGGCGGGAATCGTCACCGCGGTCGGTCCGAATGTGACCCGCGTCGCGCCAGGCGACCACGTGATCATCGCCTTTGGCCCGAAGTGCGGAGAGTGCTACTACTGCGTGCGCGGCATGCCCTATCTCTGTACACCGGCCCGGCCGGCGCGGCCGCGTCTCTTCAAAAACGGCCAGGTGATCAATCAGTTCCTCGAGGTCGCTACCTATGCCGAGCGAACGGTCGTCTCGGAAAAGAACGTAGTCAAGATCCGCGACGATGCTCCGCTGGCTGTCTGCTCCCTGGTTGCCTGCGGCGTGACGACCGGGATCGGGGCCGTGATCAACACCGCGCGGGTCGAGCCGGGGAGCAACGTCGTCGTCATCGGAACCGGTGGGGTTGGGCTCAATGTCGTCCAGGGCGCGCGCCTGGCCGGCGCGGCCCGGATCATTGCCGTCGATGTGCGAGATAACAAGCTCGAGTTTGCCCGGGCGATGGGCGCGACCCACCTGATCAACGCGGCCCGGGAAGATGTTGTCGAGCGCGTGCGCGCGCTAACTGGCGGCTATGGAGCTGACTATGCCTTCGAAGTGATCGGCAATCCGGCTACCATTAATCAGGCATACGAGAGCATTCGCAAAGGAGGCACCGCGGTCGTTGTCGGCGTGGCCGACGAGAACGCCGAGCTGACCATCAAGCCGGTCTGGCTGATGCGCCAGGCGAAGACGCTGATGGGCTGTGCCTATGGATCGGCACGGCCGCAGGTCGATTTTCCCCGCATCGTCGATCTCTATATGGAAGGGCGAATCAAGCTCGACGAGCTGATCACCCGCCGCTTCGGCCTGGATGAGATCAACGAGGCGTTCCGCGCTATGGAGGCGGGCGAGGTCGCCCGAGGGGTCATCGACCTCGCCTGACCCCGCGTGCCCGCACCTCTAGCGCAGACCGGCGAAGAGGTCGTCCTCGACCGGCGGGGTGCGGACCAGCGAACGCGCCAGAACGTACTCCTCGGTCCCGAGCGCCGCGGCCACCGCCTCGTCTGAGATGGGGCGCAGGAATGGACTGTCCGGGGGGATCTGGGTCCGATGACAGCGGATCGCCTCCTGGCGGCGGGTGAGGTAGGGGCGGATGTCGATCCGCGTGGTGATCTGCTCATCCGGCGTTGCAAGACGATCCGGATCGAAGCCCGTCTCCTGCTGGCGAGCCGCCGCGCCGGGATCAAGCTGTCGCTCGATCTCCCGCCAGCGCATCATCGTGCTGTGGGCGACCGCCGTCTCGTACCGCTTGAGCGGTTGCCACGGTGCGAGATGCGCTGCCGGTGCAAACGACGGATCCCCGGCGCGCTCGAAGGCCAGACGCGTTACCTCGTATGCCTTGATGTGATCGGGATGCCCGTAAAAACCGCGCGCGTTATAGGAGACGAGAACCTGTGGACGGTAGCGGCGAATCAGGCGAACAAGGCGCGCAGCTGCCTCAGTAGGATCGGCCTGGTGGAACGACGCCGGATGCTGGTTGGCCGGCGTGCCGGCCATGCCGCTATCACGGTAGCCAAGCAGCTCTACCGCGTGGATCCCGAGGACCCGTGCGGCGCAGGCAAGCTCGCCTCGGCGGATCTCACCCAGGCGGGGGCGGGCCTCGATCGGGTCCAGATCCGGATCGTGAATTTCTCCTTCCTCGCCGGCGGTTGCGCAGACGAGAACGGTCCGCACCCCCTGCTCGGCATACCGGAGGAACGTCCCACCGGTGCCAATCGACTCGTCATCAGGGTGCGCGTGCACCATCATCAGGCATAGACGCGGGCGATCTTGCACTACATTCTCTCCTTACTGCTCGCTCAGGCGGACAGCCCGGCATCGGGACTGCGTCGACTATCCATTGTAGTGCCAACTGGACTGCGCATCACAGTTGCGGTTCTTCTGTCGCTTCAGCCGGCCGTGCCGCCCGGCACCGGTCTTGCCGGTAGCGGCACGGTGGCCCGCTGCATCGAATAACTATGCAGAGTGGGCCGCCGGAGCACACCAGAGAGGTGACTGATGGCTGACCAGTGGCATCGCCAGAGCGCACCCGAGCCGGAGCGATTAGGTGGTACTGCGACCCGCGGCCAGACCGCCTCACCGGAGCTGATCTGGCAGGAACGCCTGCAGAAGATGATGCAGGATGCCGAACAGAACCTGCCCGATGGAGCACTGACTGCTGGCTATAAAGCCGACCCGCGAGAGATTGTCGCCCTTCTCCAGCGAGCGCAGGCTGGCGAGTGGTCCTCTTTCCTCCAGTACTGGCACCACTTCTTCATGGCTTCGGATCTTGCCAGTGCCGAGATCCGCGAGGTATTCAAGGACCATGCCGAGGATGAATACGAGCATGCCCGCATGTTCGGGGAGCGCATTCAGCAGCTCGGCGGCGTTCCCTGCGATAAGCCGGAGGATATTGCGCACTTCAGCCCGATGCCGACCGAGTACAACCATGACCTCCGGAGCATGCTCGAGGCGGACCTCATCGGCGAGCGCCAGACCATCGACTTCTACGAGGAGATCATCCGCACCTGTGGCTTCGCTGATAACGCGACGCGTCGGCTCTTCGAACACGCTCTGGAGGAAGAAGTCCAGCATGCCGACGAGCTCGCGACTATCCTCTTCGCCTACGATGCCTCAACGGGCAAGCAGATCCCCACGATGCACGAGGAGCTTGTCAAGATCGCCCAGGAACGCGGCCAACCCCAGAAGATGGCTCGCCGCGCGTCATAGTCATAGGCAAGGCCGGTCTCGGCAATACTGCGTACGGCCCTGACTGGTCAGGGCCGTACGTAACATTGCTAGCGGATAAGCGGCTCCATGGTACCTGCCAGTGCATCACCGATCCAGACCACCGCGTAGGGCAGAAGGTCAGCGGGCAGGGCATCCGGCCTGAACCAGTCCCAGGCGATGCCCTCATCAGATCCCCAGAACGCACCACCGCGCGCCCGGACGGTAAACAGCGCGGTCACGAAATGGACCACCTGCCCGTTGGGATAGCGCACGATCTGATAGGCAGGATCGGAGTACAGACCGACCAGCCGCTCCACAGTGACCACGAGCCCGGTCTCCTCGACGAGCTCGCGCTGCAGCGCCTGCACGAGTGACTCCCCCGGCTCCACTGTCCCACTGGGAGGAGCCCACTTCCCCTCGCCCCGCCGCTGGTGCAGGAGGATGCGTCCCTCGGGATCGCGAACGATTGCCGCGACACCAGGGCGAATGATCATCCCACCGGGGTGCATCTTGCCTCCTTCCACGCCGTGGCCTCTCCCGTCCACCGACTCAACCAGCCTGGCGGATGGAATCCTCCGCCGGCGCGGGTGCGGCCAGCGGATCGCGTGGGCGGACGACGACACTCTGCTCGCCGGAGTACGATACCAACCCCGGTGTTCCCGTGCCGAGACGACGCACGAACTTCCGGCGGGTCCAATCGACGGTCACCCGATCGGACGCCCGGTTCGCGCTGTAGTAGGCAGCGATGGCCGCGGCTTCCCGAATCAAGCGCGGTGATACCTCTTTACCGTTCGCCCGAAGGATAACGTGCGCCCCGGGACAGCCGCGCGCGTGGAGCCAGATATCGTCCGGACGTGCCAGCTCGAATGTCACCTCGTGGTTCTGGCGAGCAGTGCGTCCAACGAGCACCTCGGTCCCGTCGGCAAGTTGCAGGCGCAATACTCCACCGGGCGGCTGTCGCGGACGGCGGCGCCGCCCTGAAGGCCGCTCCCCTTCGCTTGCCGGGCGTACCTCCTGCTGAAGCGCGCGGATGGCCTCAACCGTCTCCGCGATCTCCGCCAGCACCGCCAGCTCGTCCAGATAGCGCAAACGGAGCTCTGTCTCCTGCAGGAGCGCCGGCACCTCCTGCAGGGCGGCCTTCGTCTTCTGGTAGCGGCGGTAATAGGCTCGCGCGTTCTCTACAGCTCCAAGCCGTGGGTCGAGCTCGATGGTCACCCCATCCAGCGTAACCTGCGTTGCGCCTCGCGGGATCGTCGACGCATAGGCGAGCAGGAGGTCACCCCGCTGACGGTAGTCGTCGGCCTGGCTCGCCCCGGCGAGCGCGCGCTGGAGCGATTCGCGCTTGCGCTCGGCAAGAGAGCGCTCACGCTCTAGAGTGGCCTGGAGGGCGCGCCGGGCCAGGTCCACCGCGCGGACCCCCTGCTCCTGCCGGTAAAACTCTTCCGCCGCGGTGCTCAGGCTGGGCCGGGGCTGCCACGTGCCGAGGTGGGTGAGTGGGTACGGCGCGAACGCCACGATCGTCTCACCGTCGAGGGCAACTGAAGCCTGGAATTGGCCAGCCAGGATCGGATCGACGATCTCCCGGAGTGCTGCAGCAAGGCGCTCGGCAACCCGTGCCTGCTCGGAGACCTCCGCAGGTACCCGGGCACGGGCATCGCCCAGCGCGCGGAAGGTGATCTCACGTGCCGCCAGCGGTCCCAGGCCTGCGAAGCCGCCCACCAGGGCCTGCCAGACGGCACTCCCCGGCGGCACTGCCGCGAGGATCAGCTGGCAGTCCCCCGGACTCGCCGTCTCCGTCTGCCGCTTGTTCTGGGCAGGCGGTGGGACATACGGGTGGTGGGGGAGGGTGACCCGGTAGCGGTTCTGATCAGCCGTGACGCGCCGTGCTGCCTCTCGTACGATTCCCTCAGCATCGACCAGAATCAGATTGCTATACTGACCAATCGCCTCTATAATCAGGCGGAATGGGGCGCGCGGCGCGCTCTCCCGGGATGGCCCGTCATCGCGGACATCATCGGGCACCGCAGGACTGGCGAATGAGAAGATGAGAATTCGCTCACCTGGCGGTTGCTCGATCGCCGTCAGGCGGCGTCCGTCGATGTGCTTGCGAAGCAGGAGCAGGAGCGGCGTTGGGGTCTCGACGCCGCGACCAGGGCGATCCGTGGCGAGGTAGACGCGGGGATACCGGGGATCGGCCGAGAGGAGGAGCCACTGGCGTCGGTGGTTCCCGTAAAGCTCCAGGGCGATGCTCAGGGGATCCGGTTGGACGATCTTCTGCACCCGCGCGCCGCCGAGGGCGCTGCGCAACTCGACGGCTAGCGCGGCCATGGTTAAGCCATCATACGTCATATCAGGAACGAGTATACCACGGACGGGAATGTGATGACCCGGTCGGGTGATTCCTCCCCCGTGCAGGACCCTGTGTGTTCGACCGATGTCCCGGCGACCTGGCCCTACAGCGAGCTTTTGCCCCCGCGGTCCGGTTTGCTGGTTATCCTCTCTGGTCCGAGCGGCGCCGGCAAAGACGCGGTGATCACCCGGCTGGAGGAGGAAGGCTTCCCCTTCACGCGCATCGTGACTGCCACCTGTCGGCCGATCCGTCCGGGAGAGATTCCCGGCAAGAGCTACCACTTCCTCACGACCGAGGAGTTCGCTCAGTGGCGCGCGACCGGACGGTTCCTGGAATGGGCCGAGGTCTACGGGGTTCCCTACGGAACGCCGATCGAAGACGTCCGCCGTGCGCTGGCGGCCGGACAGACCGTTCTGCTCAAGATCGACGTCCAGGGGGCGGCGCAGGTGAAGCAGAAGGCGCCGAATGCCGTTTTCATCTACCTGGGGCCAGCCAGCTTCGACGAGCTCGTCCAGCGCCTGCGGCGCCGGGGGACCGAAACCGAGGAGGCCTTCCAGAAGAGGATCCAGCAGGCACGTGAGGAGCTGCGCCAGCTTCCCCGGTATGACTACCTGGTCATTAACCGCCAGGGTCAGCTCGAGTGCGCCGTCGCGCAGGTAAAGGCGATCATCACCGCCGAGCGCCTGCGTGTTCATCCGCGAGAGATCCGTCTCGACTGAGCAGGCCGGGGGCGATCCCCAATGGCATACGTCGAGGTTGCGGTCAATGCCCCAGGCGGCCGATCGAGCACCTTCATCTACGCCCATGAGCCGGACCTGCCGATCGATGTGGGCTCGCTGGTGGTCGTGCCGTTTGGGAATATCCTGGCCCAGGGGATTGTCGTTGGGCGGGTCGATCGGCCGCCGGACCTGCCGATCCGGTCCATCGCGCGCCTCCTCGACAGCGAACCGGTCCTTTCGCCGGCCCGGGTCGCGCTCGGGCGCTGGATCGCCGAGCATTACTGCTGTGCGCTCATTGACGCGCTGAACCTGATGCTCCCGCCGGGGGTTGCCCAGCGTCCTCACACGATCATCTCACTCGCGGCCGGTGTTGAACCGCCAGATGGGCTCGATGAGGGCGAGCAGATCGTGCTCGAGGCCCTCCGGCAGAAGCGCCGCGTGGAGCTTGGATACCTGCGCGGTCTCCTCGCCCGCCGTCGGCTGGCTCGCCAGACTGAGCGGATCCTGCGCCGGCTGGTTAGCTTCGGGTTGGTCCACCGTGAGACGGCGATCCGCCCGGCGGCGACCCGGCCACGGATCGAGACCTACGTCCGGCTCGCGGTGGAGGGCGTGGCGGTCCCTGCGGCGCTCGCTGCACTGCAGCGGGCGCCGCGGCAGCGCGCGGCGTTCGAACGCATCTTGCGCGCAGGGCCCGGCGCTGCGATACCCCTGGTTACCCTGCGAGATGAAGGGGTTGGGGATGCCGCGATAGTCGCCGCGCTGGCCCGGCGGGGCCTGGTGAGCATCGAGCGGCGTGAGGTCCGCCGGGACCCTCTCGCCTACCGCGACTTTCCAATCATTCCGCCCCCGCAGCTCACCCCGGCCCAGGAGGCGGCCTTTGCTGAGATTCGCACCGCCCTCGCCGCGCGCGCGTATGCACCCTTCCTGCTCCACGGCATTACCGGCAGTGGGAAGACAGAGGTGTACCTCCGAGCCATTGCCGAGGCACTGCGGCTGGGGCGTCGGGCGATCGTCCTGGTGCCGGAGATTGCCCTCACCCCGCAGACGATCCAGCGTTTTGCCGGGCGCTTCCCCGGGCGTCTAGCCGTCCTCCACAGCCGGCTCACTGCGGGCGAGCGGTTCGACGAATGGCGTCGGATCCGCGCCGGGGAGGCCGACGTCGTGATCGGCTCGCGTTCGGCAATCTTTGCGCCGGTGCGCGATCTCGGGATCATCATCATTGACGAAGAGCACGAATGGTCATACAAGCAGGAGAAGACCCCCCGCTACCATGCCCGCGATGTCGCGCTCAAGCTGGCTGAGCTCGCCGGGCTCACAGTGGTCCTGGGCAGCGCTACCCCCTCCCTCGAATCGGCCTATGCCGCCGAGCGCGGCCGCTTGCGGGTGCTCTACCTTCCCGAGCGGATTGAGGTTGCCCTCGGGCGCGCATCAGCACGTCCTGCAGGCAGCGCCGGGGTGCGCGGGTCTGCGGCGGATCTGACGGCGGACCAGGCACGCGGTCCGCGGGCACGCGGTCTGCCGCCGGTCGAGATAGTCGATCTCCGGGCCGAGCTTCGGGCCGGCAACCGAACGATCTTCAGTACGCCGCTCCGTCAGGCGATCGAACTCGCGCTGAGCCTGCGCGAACAAGTTATCCTCTTCCTGAACCGACGCGGTGACTCGACCTTCGTTCTCTGCCGCGACTGCGGCCACGTCATGCGCTGTGGACGTTGTGAGGTGCCCCTGGTTTACCACTCCGACGTCGAGGATCTGGTCTGTCATCTGTGCGACCACCGCGAGCCAGCGCCAGCGGGTTGCCCGAACTGCTGGGGCAGTCACATCCGCTACTTCGGCCTTGGCACGCAGAAGCTAGAGGCCGAAACCCGTCGGGCCTTCCCACGCGCGCGGGTACTCCGGTGGGATCGCGACTCGGCGAGTGCTCGGGGGGCCCACGAGGAGATCCTCCGGGCCTTCGTGAATCACGAGGCCGATATCCTCGTCGGTACCCAGATGATCGCGAAAGGCCTCGACCTGCCCCGGGTAACGCTGGTCGGCGTCATCAGCGCCGACACCTCGCTGCATTTGCCTGACTTCCGCGCTACCGAGCGAACCTTCCAGCTCCTCACTCAGGTTGCCGGCCGTGCGGGCCGCGGTCCACTCGGGGGTAAGGTGATCATTCAGACTTACTGTCCAGAGCACTACTGCATTCAGGCCGCCAGCGCCCATGACTACCATGCCTTCTACGAGCGAGAGCTCGCCTTCCGCCGCCAGCACGGCTATCCCCCCTTCAGCGAGCTGGCGCGTCTCCTGTATGTCGATTATGGCGAAGCGCGCGTGCGGCGGGAAGCCGAAGAGCTGGCGCGGCAGATCCGGGGCCTGATTCGCCGTGAGGCCCTGGAGGGGATCGACGTGATCGGTCCGGCCCCGGCCTTCCGCCGCAAGATCCGGGGCCGCTACCGCTGGCAGATTCTCTTGCGCGGGCATCGTCTCGCGCGGCTCCTCGCCCGTCTCAGCCTCGAGCCTCGCTGGACGGTCGACGTCGATCCGATCACCACCCTCTGAGCGTCGATACGCCGTGCGACCGACGGGTTCGGGCTAATCGACCGTTTGGCCCACGTTGACTGCCCGGGTGTGCTCCGCGGTCTCATGCCCTGGCAGGAGGAACGGCAGCCAGGCTTCCAGGATCACCTTGATCGCCGCAGCAACCGGTACTGCGAGGAGGGTGCCGAGCACCCCGAACAGCGCGCCGCCGGCCAGCACGGAGAAGATCACGATCAGGGGGTGGAGCTCGACAGCATGGCCAACGACGAATGGCATAACAATCTGGTCCTCGATCTGGCGGACGGCGGTGTAGAAAATGATGACGCCCAGGGCGAGCCCGGGACCACCCTGAGCGAGGGCGATCGTCCCGGCGATCGCTGCGGCGACAACCGGTCCGACGAAGGGAATGATCTCCAGCAGGCCGGTTGCCACCGCCAGCGGGAGGGCATAGTGGAGATGGAAGAGGAACTCAAGCCCGAGGAACGAGACAACCGCCACTACTCCCACCAGGTAGAGCTGTCCCCGGAGGTACCGCGCGAGCGTGCGGTGAATCGCAGCGCTTACTGCCTCGACCTCGGCCCGTCGGTGAGCCGGGATGAGCTGGAACAGGTGCCGCACCAGGCGCTCGGAATCAAGCAGAAGATAGACTGAGACGACCAGCGCCAGGAACGCGCTCAGGGCGAACTCGGCGAGTGCCGAGGCGAGATGCAGGGCCGTCGTCGGTGTTCCCAGCGAGTCGCGCAGAGACTCGATCAGGTCCATGGCGATCTGGTGGGGGTAGGTCCGCGTGCCCAGGAGATCAAATGGCCCGGGACCGAACGTCTTCGCGATGACCTGTTCGATAATCAACGGGGAGCGTGCTACCAGCTGCCGGCTCTCCTCGAAGAAGCGCGGTCCGACGAAGACGACGGCCAGGATCAGCGGGCCGAGGAGCAGAGCATAGAGGAAAAGAACGGCCAGCGGGCGCGGGAGCCGCCAGCGCTGCTGCAGGCCTGTCACGGCCGGGCCCAGGACGTAGGCCAGGACGATTCCGACCAGGAATGGGGGCAGAATCGCTCGGACCAGATAGAGAAGCAGCGCCACGATCGCAACGCCGATCCATACCCACCACGACACTGTGATGGTTGCCTGTGATCGCTTTTCGCCCACCAGCCCTCCTGGTACAATACGGCCGACGTGTAGTACAGAGGCGGGACCGCAGGGGACCAGCGGGCAGTCTTCTCCCGATCCTCCCCGGGATCCCGCGCCGGCCCCGGGCAGGAATAATGCGCATCTTCGTCACCGGCGCGACCGGTCAGCTCGGACACGAAATACCCAGCGCCTTTGCCGGTCACGACATTATACCAGGAATACGGCCATCCTTTGATCTGGTAGACGAGCGCTCGGTCCGTTCGGCGATCGAGGCGGCCGGGCCGGACCTGGTCATCCACGCGGCTGCCTATACCGACGTGGACGGCTGCGAGGGTGATCCCGAACGGGCGTTCCGGGTGAACGCTCTCGGGACGCGCTACGTGGCCCTGGCGGCGCGCGACGTCGGCGCGGCGCTGGTGGTGGTGAGTACTGACTATGTCTTCGACGGTACGAAGGGAGAGCCATATCTTGAATGGGACGAGCCGCGGCCGCTGAACATCTACGGCCGATCGAAGCTCGCGGGAGAGCGCGAGGCGCTGATGCTCCACGGCCGCTGTTACATCGTGCGCACATCCTGGGTTTTCAGTCCAAACGGGCGGAACTTCGTGAAGACGATGCTCCGTCTGGGACGCGAGCGGACCGCGCTCCAGGTGGTGGACGACGAGCGGAGCAGCCCGACCCTGGCCGGCGACCTGGCCGGGGCGATCGCTCGGCTCGTTGCCCGACCGGTCTATGGCATCTACCATCTTTCAAACGCCGGCTCGTGCTCGCGGTATGAGTTCGCCCGCGAGACGATCCAGCTGGCGGGCCTGCCGACGGTGGTCACACCGGTGAGCACGGCGGAGTATGTGGCCCGCAACCCGCTGCCGGCCCGTCGGCCCGCCAATTCCACCCTTCGCAACCTTGCAGGTGCGGCACTGGGCATCGAGCTGCCGCCCTGGCGCGATGCCCTCCGCCGTTTCCTCGAGACGCACCATCTGTGATGGATGTCAGCGTGGCGATTCCCAACCGTAATGGTGCGCGCTTCCTGCCGACCTGCCTCGACGCGCTCCGCTGTCAGACCCGTCGACCATCCGAGGTCATTGTCGTGGACGACGGCTCACGCGACGGGTCGCTCGATCTGCTGGCGCGGCGGTATCCGGAGGTACAGGTAATCCGGCATCCGGTTCCGCTCGGGGTGGCACGATCGTTCAATGACGGCATCCGGGCGGCCCGGGGGCAGATCATTGTGCTGTTGAACAATGATACCGAGGTCGAGCCGACCTGGCTTGACGCCCTGGTCCGGCCCCTGGAAGAAAGGGAGCCGGAGGTGGCGATGACCTGCGCCAAGCTCTTGCTGTTCGACCGGCGGACCGTCCTGCACTCGACCGGCGATATCTACGGGCGGGACGGCATGCCCGGTAGCCGTGGGGTCTGGCAGGAGGATCGGGGGCAGTTCGATGCGGCCCCGGACCCGTTCGGGGCCTGTGCTGCTGCGGCAGCCTATCGCCGTGCGCTCTTCGAGGAGATCGGTCTGTTTGACGAGACGCTCGGGAGCTACTGCGAGGATGTTGATCTGAGCTTCCGGGCGCGCCTGGCTGGCTATCGCTGCCGGTTCGTCCCGGGCGCCCGGGTCTATCATCGGCTCAGCGCGACCGGCGGCGGGCCGTTCGCGAGCTATCACGTTGGGCGCAATGTCATCTGGGTTGCCGCGCAGAACCTGCCTGCGCCGCTCTTATGGAGATACTGGCCGCTTATCCTGGCCCGGCAGGCGGCAATTGCCCTGGAAGCCCTCCGGCACTGGCGCGAACCGGCGGCCCGCGCCCGGCTGCGCGGGCAGGTCGATGGATTCCGCGGCCTCCGGCACCGGCGTGCCTATCGAGCGGCGATTCAGCGGCGCCGCCGCATCTCGGTCGCCGCGCTCGATGCCATGCTCACCTGAAGCCATGGACGGCCAGACCCGTGCGTTCCTGTCCGCCGCACTTCCCCCGGATGCGGTCTCTCCAATCAGGGCAAAAACGGGGCACGGGTGGCTGGACCCCGTGCCCCCGCCAAAGGAGGAAAAAGTGGGGATGAGGCCATCAATCGCGCATCGATGGCTTCCGATCCCGAAGAAGAGCAAAAAACGTGCCGCAGACAGAAGCAATCACCGGGGATTGCTGCAAAACCGGCGAGATACAGGAGGGGAAAAAGGTGTGGTAGCGCATACGGGATTCGAACCCGTGATCTCCGCCTTGAGAGGGCGGTGTCCTTGGCCGCTAGACGAATGCGCCACGCACGAACAAACGCAGTGATAGTATAGCGTGAACGCGCGGGTTGCGCAAGTCCCGGCGCGAGAGCCCGGGGCCGGTCTGGGCAGAGGGAGGATCCTCGCCCGGCGGAGTGCGGTAGGCGTCAGGGGAAGGTAACGGTGAAGCTTTCGGTCATTATCCCAGTCTACAACGAAAAGGAGACCATCGCCGCAATTATCGAACGCGTCCGGTGCGTACCGATTGATAAAGAGATCATCGTCGTCGATGACTGCTCGGTAGACGGCTCGCGGGAGGTTCTCGAGAGGCTGAGCGACCCGACCATCGCGGTCTACTTTCACGATCAGAATCGGGGGAAGGGCGCGGCGGTCCGGACAGGCCTGGAGCACGCGACTGGAGATTACGTCATTATTCAGGACGCGGATCTGGAGTATGACCCGGCGGACTACCCTCGGCTGTTAGAGCCGGTGCTTCGCGGTGAGGCGCAGATCGTGTATGGCTCGCGCTTTCGGGGCGAGATGCGCGATATGACCCTGGTTCAGCGGATCGGCAACCGCTTCCTGACGCTTGTCACGAACCTGCTCTACGGAACGAGCCTGAGCGACATGGAGACGTGTTACAAGCTCGTGCCGACGGAGGTCATGCGTGCATTGCGGCTCCGGAGCCGGTCATTCGAGTTCGAGCCGGAGGTCACGGCGAAGCTCCTGAAGCGCGGTTATCGGATCCTCGAAGTGCCGATTCGCTATACTGCCCGGGGAGCGGCGGAAGGCAAGAAGATCAGCTGGACCCACGGCTTCCCGGCCCTCTGGTGTCTGATCAAGTATCGCTTCGTTGATTAGACTTCAGGAGGTGGGATCCTGCGGTGTATCTGTCGTGGTGTTCACAGCGAGGTCGAAATGCCGGGGTTTGAATCGCAACCGACTGACCCGGCCGCGGTCGTGCCGATGGAACAGGCCGTTATCCAGCGCTACCAGCGGGATCACCCGGTCCTGACAGATGAGCGCTCGCGCTCCGAGAAAGCCGCCAGAATACTCGCGGTTCTGCGCGAGATCGCTGGCCGCGATACACAGGGGCTTATCGGCCTTGATCTGGGCTGTGGTGGGGGCATTATCGCGGCAAGCCTTGCGCCGCACTTCCACTGGATGTTCGCCTGTGACCTCGATACGGACGGTGTTCGATTCGCTCGAAGCAAGTTTCCACAGCCTAACCTCACCTACTTCGTTGCCGATGCGACTGAAATCCCTATGGCAGACGGAAGCTGCGATGTGGTCATCTGTACACACGTGTATGAGCACGTGGCGAGTGCCGAGCGATTGGTCGCCGAGATCCGGCGCGTGCTCAAGCACGGCGGGCTGTGCTTCTTCAGCGGGCCAAACCGCCTGGCGCCGTATGAGCCTCACCTCCATACCTTCTTTCTTCACTGGTTCCCCCGCTGGTTCACAAACGCGATTCTGCGGCTGATCCGGCGTCCGCAGTACGAGGAACTTCCACGTGGACCGTGGTCGCTCAAACGCCTTCTGCAGATCCACGGGTTCGAGATACGCGACGTGAGTGAGGAGCTGGTACGACAGCCCGATCGCTTCCATGCCGCTTCCGAACCGGGCATACGGCTGGCCCGCTTCGTTCCCCCCTTCCTCCTCCGACCAATCCTTCGGCTCTTCACCCCGTCGTTCAATCTACTGCTAACCCGAAAGTAGTGGGGGACGCCAGCGTGAATATCTGCATGGTGACCTCATCTTATCCCCGCTTCGAAGGAGATATCGCCGGGACATTCATCCGAGCCCTGGCTGTCCACGTTGCACGCCTGGGCCATCAGGTCCACGTCGTGGTGCCGGATGATGGGCTAGCGCGGCGCCCGCCACTCCGAGACGAAGTCAGCGGTGTTCAGGTTCACCGCTTCGCCTACGCCCCCCTGCAACGCCTTCGTATCCTGGGCTATGCGAAGTCACTGGAGGGAGATCGCCATCTGAAGCCACTCGCATATATTCTGATCTTGCCCTACATCATGGCCAGCTCCGTGCGCCTTCAGCGGGTGGTCCGCCAGTTCGGATGCCGCCTGATCCACGCGCACTGGATTCTTCCAAGCGGACCGGTGGCCGCTCTGATCGCAGCCTGTTGGCGCATTCCCCTTGTCATATCTGCACACGGTTCGGATGTGTATCTCGCCGAGCGATCGCGGTTTTTCAGACCGGTGGCGCGCTGGGCACTCTCGCGGGCCGCGTGGATCACTGCCTGCAGCTCGAATCTACGCGAACGCAGTATCGGTCTGGGCGCTCCTCCCTCGCGCTCGCTGGTCATACCGTACGGTGTGTCGGTAGAGGACTTCGAGGGAAAGGATGGTCAAGGGGGTGTGGTGCGCCAGAGCCTTGCGATCGCTCCGGCTGACCCCGTCATTCTGGCAGTTGGACGGCTCGTCTACAAGAAGGGCTTTGAATATCTGGTAGAAGCCCTGCCCTGCATCCTGGAGCGGCATCCCACGACGAAGCTCGTTATCGCCGGTGGTGGGAGCCTCGCTGCTCATTTGCGGGCGCGGGCGACAGCGCTGGGGGTGGACCATGCGCTGCGGCTACCCGGCCAGATTGCATCGACGGATGTCTCGTCCTACATGGCGGCAGCCGACGTGGTCGTTATTCCATCAATCACCGATGACAGCGGTAACGTTGATGGACTGCCTAATGTTGCCCTCGAGGCTATGGCTGCCGGCAGGGCGATTGTGGCAACCACGGTCGGAGGGCTGGCCGAGGTTATCGCCGATGGCAAGAATGGCCTGCTGGTACCGGAGCGTTCCCCTGAAGCGATCGCGGCCGCCGTCAATACCCTCCTATCATCGCCGGATCTGCGGGTATCCCTGGGATGCCAGGCTCGTGAGATGGTCCGCCGTGATCTGAGTTGGGGATCCGTCGCCTGCCGGTTTGTTCAGCTCTATGAGCAAGCGATGTCGGCTTTCGTGGCCTAGCCTGGGCCAGATTGCCCCTGACACCGAAGACGGTGAATCATTTGCACGGTACGCTCCTACGGCCGGCAAGCGCGCCGGAGGGATGCGCAGATTATGAGGATCGCACTTGAAGCCCTCGGGATCGAACCGACTGGTGGGGGCCGGTCAGCCACCCGCAATTTGCTGGAGAGCCTGTTTGCTATTGATCCTGACAATGAGTATGTCTTATTCGTCAGTCAGGCCGAGGTATTCGAGCCATCCCCTCCTAACGTGAAACAGGTCGTTGCCGGTCGGATGCCCGCCTGGGCCCAGCGTCTGTGGGCTCAGGCGGTCATCCCATTCTACACACGCCATTGGGGTGCGGATCTCCTGCACCACGTCAAGAACCTGACCGTCGTTGGAGCTGCGTGCCCCATGATCGTCACCGTATACGACCTCACCGTTCTGCGCTTCCCGACGTTCTACCCATGGCTTGACGGCTGGTACTGGCGGCACGTGCAACCCCGAGCCCTCCGATCGGCCGATCGGATTATCGCGATCTCCCGGACGACCGCGTCTGATCTTGTCCATTTCTATCGCATCCCCGCGGAACGAATCGTGGTCATCTATCCGTCCTATAACGCTCGCCTTCTGTCTTGCCCGGTTGCACCTGAGGCGGCAAGGGAGCGATACAGCATTAAACGCGAGTATATCCTCCATGTCGGAAGCATCTCGCAGAAGAAGAATTTGCTGCCGTTACTGCGGGCTTACGTCCGGCTGCGCCGGGCGGGGCTTCAGATTGATCTCGTACTTGTCGGTCGGCGGTACCAGAAAGGTCGCGATGTGGCACTCGAGGCTTTTCTCAAGGAGATGGACTTTGCGGATGGGGTGATCATGACCGGCCCTGTGCCTGCATGTGACCTTGCAGCGCTGTACCGGGGCGCGTCGGTGCTCGTCTTCCCCTCACTCCATGAAGGCTTCGGGATCGTCCCGGTCGAAGCGATGGCATGCGGAGTGCCCGTGGTCAGCTCGCCCGGTGGGGCGCTGGGCGAGGTGGTCGGAACGGGTGGATGGCTCCTGAGCGATCCGGGTGATGAGAAAGAGATCGCTCAGGCAATCGAGGCGATTCTTTGTGATGACGCCCTTCGTGCGGATCTGGTCCGTCGAGGGTACGACCGTGCGAAGATGTTTACTCCCGAGAGCACGGCTCGACAGACCCTCGATCTCTATCGTGCCGTTACCCATCGCTCCCCGACACGGCACGGCCCATGATGCGGTACCAGGGGCTGATCCGAACCCTTGCTGCAGTGCTTCCACGGCGTTTTCTGCGTCTTGCTGTCTCGGTCGTCATCCTCAGTATATCCGTCGCGGTCATGGCCCGTCTGCTCGCGGAGAATTACGAACGGGTGAGCAAGGACATCCGCGATCTGCGCTGGGAAGTCATCACGGTAGCGTTCCTGGCCGTACTCGCCGCGAACCTGTCCGGCGGTTTCTTCTGGAAGCTCGTGCTGACCGCAAGTGGAGCGCGAGTCTCTCTTCTGACGAGCATCAGGATCTGGTGCATTTCGGGAGCACTCAAGTACGCCCTTGGTGCGCTCACCCAGCTAGCGGGGCGAATCTATCTGACTGAGCGCGCAGGGGTACCGCGATACATAGTTGTCATCAGTCTTGGCATCGAGACGATCCTGATCCTGATGTCCGGGGCTGGCCTTATACTCCTGTCTCTCCCGTTCTCGGCCGGGGTTCTTGCCATTGGTCTCCCTTTTTTGTCCCCGATTGTGAGCATCCTGCTTGGGATCGTCGTCCCCGGGGCGATGCCTATCCTCATCAGCCGGGGCGTCAGTGCTGGAAGGCGGCTGTCCTTCTTGAATCCGAGCCCTATGGCTTCGCAGACATCGCTTTGGACCGCACTTGTGGTTATCCTGTTTAACTGGTCCCTGCTCGGGATCGCCTCGTTTCTGATCCTCGCTTCCATACGTGAGGCCGATATCCGCATGCTCCCTTTCTTCATCGCCGCGGTCACCGCGGCAGTCATATTGGGACTTGCCGGCTTCACCCCCCTTGGTCTAGGCGTGCGTGATGTATCGCTAACACTCCTTCTGTCCCATGCCATCCCGCTTGCCGATGCCAGTGTGGTTGCTATTCTGCACCGCCTCCTCACCGTCCTCGCGGATCTCTTTGCCGCGCTCGTAGTGATCATAGTGGAGCTTGTCCGGACCCGGTTTCAGGCCGGGGACGCGGGTGTAGCGGGCAGAGATAGTGCGGATAATCCCCGCAGTTCGCCGCGTAGCGCAGGACGTTGACGGGGCAATCGAGCAGGTGGTAGAGTATGACCCCAGGTTGGCCAGGCTGGGATCATACCGCGAAAGGATCGAATCGACGGGCGGAAGGTGGAAGTAGTTCGCCCGTGACGGGGAAGCCCACTTCGCCTTGCCTATTGGTCGCAATAGCGCGGAGGGCCCCGAGGGTTCCTTACACGGCCACAGGCTGAGCAGCACGGACTGAGCAGAGGGTATGATGCGAATTTCAGGAGTACTCCCTCGAGCAGCCAAATCTCTCATCTTTACGGCGGGGTTGGTCGCTGGGCTCCTTGGTCCTTCCTCGATCGCGTCCCCTCTGATGCATAGCGTGGCGGCACGTGCGCAGGCCTCGCCGCTCGCATCGCCAACAACGTCGCTGGTGACGGGGGTAACTGTCCAGAATCTGAGCGCGAGCAATCCGGCTACGGTGGAGATCCACTTCTACAGCCTGGACTCGGGAGCCGAGGTGCCGGGGACGGCGATCACCGGGGTTACCCTGCCCCCGCTTGGTCAGCAGACCTGGTACGTTCCAACGAAGACGAGCCTGCCCGGTGGATTCATCGGATCTGCAGTTGTCTCCTCGGATCAACCGGTGGCCGCGATCATCAACACTGAAGCCCCGACCTCGACGGGGACGAGCCCGTCGGATCCTTTTCGTGTGGGCACGACGGCCGGGGTGGATCTCACCCAGATTGGGTCAACTCTGTACGTGCCTCAGATCATGCGGAACTACGCCGGCTGGAACAGCACGATCTATGTCCAGAACGCCGGCTCGAACACAACCACGGTCACAGTAACCTATCGCGACCGAAATGGGAATCCGATTCCCGCGGCTCAGGAAAGCGCGACGATCGCCCCTAACTCCAGCCACGTGTTCAGCCAGCAGAACAACGCGAACCTGGGGACGGTACTGGGGTCTGCTGTCATCAGCGGAGGGGCCGGTGCTCAGCTGGCGGCGATCGTGAATATCTACAACGCTGATACGGACAATACCAATGCACAGCTCTTGAGCTACACCGCGAGCGCCCACGGTGGGACCAAGCTCTACGCACCGCGGGTGGTCAACGACTACTATGGCTTTAACAGCGGCCTCACGATTCAGAATCTGGATTCATCCCAGACAGCCACCGTTACGATCACCTTCAACTTCCCAACGGGCAGTTCGGTACTGCCCATGACAATCGCCCCTCAGGCCGCCGCGGCGCTCTACCTGCCGGATATTCGGATTAATGGTGCTCCCCTTCCGAGCGGCAATGCGAACGGCAAAGGATCCGCGGTGATCACGTCCAACACGAATATCATCGCTATCGTGAACGAAGACAATCGGGTGAGCCCGGGCTTTATCGGTCAGGGCATGTCGTACAACGCCTTCGTGGATGGGTTCCAGACACCAAAGGCCTTCCTTCCCCAGGTGACAGCACGCTACTACGGGTACGCAAGCGGGATCACGATCCAGAACGCGGGCAATGCCCCGGGGTCGGGAACGATCACCCTGACCGCTCCGAACGGCCAGAGCCAGTCTTTCCCCACCGGCACGATCGATGCGGGGCACCAGCAGATCTACTTCGTGCCGAACCTGTGGAGCGGTAATGACTTTAATGGCTCCGCTACGATCACCTTCAGTCAACCGATTTTCGTGATCGCGAACATGTCCTTCCGTGGGGATGTTGATCCGCGGTATGCGCAGCCAGGAATGCCCTCGCAGTACGGCGACTCCCTGTCAGCGTATAACGCGATCAACCAGAGCCAGTAAGCGGGGAGAGCTGACGCGATCGCTGGTTTTGCCCTCCTTCTTCTTACCTGACGTGCTCAAGTTTCCTGCAGCGGGTTTTCCACGGATCAATCGCCCTGTCCGGTGGTCCGGGGACATCGGCCCTGACCTGCGGTCGGCTCCGCGACGGTCTTTCACGGCCCCGCGATGACTCCCCGCATTGCGGCGGCAGACCTCTCGCGATACAATCGCCGCAGCCAGAGGAGCGCCATGCGGCTTGTCGTGCAGATTCCCTGCTATAACGAGGAGGCGACCATTGGCCGCGTCGTGGCTGATATCCCTCGGGCCATCCCTGGCGTTGACGAGGTGCTTGTCCTCATCGTCGATGATGGCTCGACCGACCGCACCGCTGAGGTCGCCCTCCAGGCCGGTGCAGATTATGTCGCTCGCCATGCCTGCAACCGCGGCCTTGCCGCCGCGTTCCGCACTGGCCTCGATGCCGCTCTCCGCCTCGGTGCGGATATCATCGTGAACACCGATGGGGATAACCAGTACCGCGGCAGTGATATCCCGCGCCTGGTCGAGCCAATCCTGCGTCGTCACTCGGATATCGTGGTTGGTGACCGCGATCCGACCTCGCTCCCTCACTTCAGCCTCCAGAAGCGCCTGCTTCAGGCCATGGGAAGCTGGACCGTTCGCCAGCTCTCCGGCACCGGCGTCCCTGACGCACCCAGCGGCTTCCGTGCTTTTTCTCGCGAGGCCGCTCTTCGTCTCAATGTCGTGACCAGCTACTCCTATACCCTCGAAACCTTGATCCAGGCCGGCGCTCAGCGTCTTGCGGTCAGCAGTGTTCCGATCACCGCGAATCCGACCGAGCGCCAATCGCGGCTCGCCCGCAGCACCTTCGATTACATCCAGCATTCACTGGTCACGCTGGTCCGTGCCTATGCGATGTACCAGCCCGTACGCGTCTTCGCCGCGCTCGGGCTCTTGCTCCTCCTCGCCGGCCTCCTCGGCATCGCCCGCTTCCTCTGGTATTATCTTCACGGAGCCGGGAGTGGTCACGTCCAGTCACTCGTCCTGAGCGGAGTGTTGGTGGTCGTGGCATTTCAGGTCGGCCTCATCGGGCTCGTGGCTGATCTGATCGCCGCCAACCGGCGCCTGATCGAGGAGGCGCTCTACCGGCTTCGCATGCTCGATACGGCCAGCCACCCGCCGGGCGATGGGCTCTCTCCGGCCCCTGGGCGGGCCAGTGACCATCCAGGAGAGAAGATTACCCATGTCTGATTTGAGCGCGCGCACCGCTCCTCTCGACGCGATTCGGCGCGTCCTTCCCCATCGCTACCCTTTCCTGCTTGTGGACCGCGTCCTGGAGGTCTCCGAGGACGGCACCCGGGCAGTGGCGATTAAGAACGTAACGGCGAATGAGCCGTTCTTCCAGGGACATTTTCCGGATCGTGCGATCATGCCCGGCGTCCTGATCGTCGAGGCGCTGGCCCAGGCAGGAGGAGCCGCTCTCCTCGGCTCGGCCGCCCGGGAGGGGAAGCTGGCCATGCTGGCTGGCCTCGACGGCTTTCGCTTCCGCCGGCCGGTTGTCCCTGGGGATACCCTCCGGCTCGAGGTCACGCTGCTGAAGATGCGCGGTCCGATCGGGCGCGTCCACGGCCGTGCCCTTGTAGACGGTGAGCTGGTTGCCGAGGGAGAGATCACCTTTGCTCTGGTCCCGACCTCGGAGCCCATGACCTAGAGGTCCATCTGCAGGCGCTTATGTCTCCCGCACGCAGATGTTCCCATCGACGGCCGGCCTGCTCTCCACTTCTGGAGCCCATCGGCTGTCCTGGGTGGCCCGGGCTCCAGCCTCCACCGGGCTGGGGGACGAACGCGGGGGGATGATGTTGCCTCGGCGGCCGGTGACGCGCCAGCCATTTCCACCAGGAAGCCAGCTTCGTCACGCCCTGACGACCCTCCTCTACAGGACGCTGGGCGTGGTACTGGCACCCCGCTTCCGGCGCACCGTTCACCTGGCTGACCTGGCCACAGCGCGCATCCTGATTCTCAAGCCCTGCTGCCTCGGCGATGTCATCTTCGCGACGCCGCTCCTGCGCGAGCTCCGGCGGTCCCTGCCGGATGCCTATCTCGCCGTGGCCGTCGGTGCGCACGCGCGTCCAGGCCTGGCAGGCCATCCGGCGGTCGATGAGCTTATCGACACCGGGCCGGTCGGGAGCGGTCGGCTCCGACCCCGCGCCTTCCTGGCCCTGGCTCGGTACCTGCGGGCGCGCCGGTTTGATGTCTGCTTCGTCCTGGAACGCTCGGCCCTTCTTGCCATGCTCCCCTGGCTCGCGGGCATCCCGATCCGCATCGGCATTGATAGCGGAGGACGGGGCTTCAGCCTCACCGTCGCCGTATCCGCCCGCCCGGCCCGGCCCGAGAGCGAGCTCTACCTGGACCTCCTGCGCGTGCTCGGCGGGCGGCCGCAGTCCGGCGCCCTGGAGTACCATCCATCGGCCGCCGCCAGCCAGCGGATCGAGCGGCTGGTGAACGAACGGATCGGCGCGAGGCCGTTCGTTATCCTGCACTGCGCGGGCGGCGTCAATCCGGGCATGGCGCTCGTTCGGAAGCGCTGGCCCGCGGAACACTTTGCCAGGCTCGCCAGCCGTGTCCTTGCGGCCGGCGCGGCGGTCGTCCTGGTCGGCGCCCGAGAGGACCGCCCGGCTGCCGAGCGGGTGCGTGCCGATCTCGCCGCGCTTGGCGACGGTATGACCACTGCAGGGGTCATCGATCTGGTTGGCGTGCTTGATCTCGACGAACTCGCCGCCCTTGCCCGCCGCGCGGTCGTCTACGTCGGTAACGATAGCGGCCCGAGCCATCTGGTCGAGGCGGCCGGGGCGCGCGTGGTCATGCTCTTCGGCCCATCGGATCCAATCGTCTACGGCCCACGCGGGCGGAACGCTGTTGCCGTTACTGCGGGGCTCTGGTGCAGCCCGTGCTTCGTCGAAGGGCGCGTCGCCCCGTGCGCGAACGTTCTCTGCATGCCGTCGATCACCGTCGAGCGTGTCTGGCAGGAAATCGCGCCGCTCCTCCAGGCCGCGGGGGTGCCATCATGATCGGCCTGATCGAGCCGCGCCACGATGGACGCCGCCTGGCCCTGCATCTCCTTGGTCAGCTCCTTGGTCCCCCACGGGGCGGGGACGGCAGCCCGCGGACGATCCTGGTCGTGCGGCCGGACCACCTGGGAGATCTTCTGTTCCTCACGCCAGCTCTCCGCCGGCTCCGCCGCGCCGTCCCGGACGCCCGGATCCTCGGGCTGGTCGGTCTGTGGGGACTCCCGGTACTCCAGACGAATCCCAACCTGGATGGCCTCATTGGCTGGGATTTCCCCTGGTTCAACCGGCGGCCCCGCCGCTCGCTGATCGCTCCCTACCTGTCCCTGCTCCGGCTTGCCCGCCGGCTCCGGGCTGAGCGGGTTGATATTGCTCTCCAGTTCCGTTCGGACTTCTGGTGGGGTGCGCTCGCCGTGCGTCTGGCCGGCGTACCAGAGCAGATCGGCTACGATGTCCCGCTGGCTCGTCCCTTCCTGAGCCGGGCGCTCCCGATCACCCACGGGCTCCATGCTGTCGATGAGAACATCCGTCTGGTCGAGAGCCTGGTAGGCCCTGCTCCGGACGCGTCCGACGCACTCGAGTTCCCCATCGCGGACGGCGACCGTGAACGGGCGCGGCAGTTGCTCGGTCCGCTTGCCGATCATCCCCGCCTCGTCGCGATTCAGGTCGGCGCGGGCGCGGCGGTCAAACGCTGGCCTCTCGATCGCCTGGCCGAGGTCGGGCGGCGTCTGGCCGACTCGCCCGGTGCCGTCCCGGTGGTCATCGGCGGAGCCAGCGAACGATCGGCTGTCCATGAGGTTGTCCGGCGCATTGGACCGCCCGCGATCGGCCTGGCCGGGGTGACGACGGTTGGCGCGCTTGCGGCAGTCCTCGAGCGGTGTGCGCTCGCGCTCGGTCCGGACAGCGGGCCGCTCCATCTCGCGGTCGCGGTTGGCACGCCCACGCTCCACCTGTTCGGGCCGGCTGATCCGCGCCGCTTCGGGCCGTACGGCGACCGATCGCGCCACCGGGTGATCCTCGCCCGGTGGCCCTGCTGTCCGTGCAATCAGCTTGACTTTCCTGCGGGGGCCGTCACGGCCCATGCCTGTATGGCGGCGATTCCGGTCGAGGTGGTGCTGGAGACTGCGCGGGACCTGCTGGAAGGGCCGGCTGGGAATCGTGGGGTTGTCGGCCCATCTGCCGAGGGTCACTGATGCGCTCCGGCTCCACTGCTTCGCGCTTCCTCGTCATCAAGCTGGCCGATCTGGGCGATGTCCTCACCACAACCCCGGCGCTGCGGGCGCTCCGCCTTCGGTATCCGACGGCTGTGATCGACGTCCTGACGACGCGGACCGGGGCCGAGGCGCTCGATGGTCTGGATTCACTAGACCACCTTATTCCCTTCGAGAAGTCCGCGTTCGACCATCTCCCGCCCACACCGGGCGCGATTCTCCAGGCGCTCCGCCTCGGGTGGCGCCTCCGCCGTGCCCGGTACGATCGGGTTTTTCTCCTCCATCATCTGTTCACCAGGGGTGGTCGGATCAAGTATGCCGCTCTGCTCACCGCGACTGGCAGTCCCTGGCGCGGCGGCGTTGCCGAGGGACGGCCGTGGTTCCTGACCCACGTCTATCCAGAGGCAGGCTACGGGGTTTGCCACGAAGCTGACTACTGGCTGGGCGTCGTCGGGCTGGCCGGAGCACGCAATCCGTCTCCGCGCCTGGAGATAGCTGTGACCGAGCATGGGCGCACGCGAGCGCGCCAGCTTCTCGCGGGGCTGGACCGCGAGCCCGCCCGGCCGATCATTGCGCTCTATCCCGGGGCGGGGCCCTATAGCCCGGCCCGACGCTGGCCGGTGGATCGCTATGCGGCGGTTGGACAGCGGCTGATCGCGTCGCTCGGCGCGCGCGTCCTGGTTGTTGGTGGGCCGACCGAGCGCGGGCTTGGTGAGCGCATTCGCCTGATCGCGGGCAGTGCTGTCCAGAACCTGGCCGGCTGCACCGATGTAAAGACACTGGCGGCCGTGCTGGAGCGCTGTGATCTGCTGATCGGGAACGACGGGGGAGTAATGCACCTGGCGGTCGCCGTCGGCACGCCGGTCGCGGCGATCTTCGGCCCCAGCAACGACATCTCCTGGGGACCGTATGGGGGCGTGCGGTGGGAGCCTGGTCGTTCCGCGCGCACGGTCGTGCTCCGGGCCGATCTCCCATGCGCGCCGTGCCTCTACCGGGGGTTCCTGCCGGGCCTCCGATACGGCTGTCCATCTCGCGACTGCCTGCATGGCGTGACCGTGGACGCGGTCGTTCAGGCCGCGATGGAGGTGCTGGCGCTCGGCCGCACCGGGCGGCACGGCTAGCGTTCCGTCGTCACCCTCACTCTATCCCGTCATCTACCGGGGCTGCATCCGTGGTTATCCACTGCGGAGGCGGGCCCGACGCTCGGCCCGCCGTGCTGCCGGCCACCGTCGGAGCAGGGGCGGGAGTCGGGGGAGGACCAGCCGAGAAATCGATGCGGCGACGACCAGCGCAGTCTCCCGTCGCTCATCCCAGGGCAGGCCGTACGCACTGCGAATCGGCTCCGGCAGCAGTCCGACAATGGGCAGAAGGAGGAGCTCGCGGAGTGGACTGCCGATGAGCGGAAGTGGCGGCGCCAGGATGTCCCGTGCCAGGTCTCGCGCGGTCGGTCCCACGACGATTCGACCGCTCTGGATCATCTCCCGCAGGTAGTGATGGAGTGCCGCCCGGCTCGTCGGGAGGAAGCCCTCTGGGATGCCCAGCGGAGGACCGATTGCCGACGATTCCAGGCAGAAGCGGTCCTGCTCCTCGGGGGTAAGGGGCCCGACGAAGAGTTCGTAGGTCCGCAGGAAGGAGTCGAGCAACGTGGCGTGTACCCAGCGGAGGAGCTCCGGATCACGCGCCCAGTAGGGGGTGCCGGCGGGGAAGGGGCCGACATCCTCCCGCAGGATGCCCCGGACCCGCCCGTGTATCGTGTCGATCCGCCGGGCAGCTTGCGCCCCTTCCGCAGCCGTGCCGAAGGTCAGGGCGAGCATCGTTTCCAGGGTCCGACGAAGCCGTCCCAGACGCCCCCAGGGACCGGCGCGGAACGTACTGTGCTCGGCCACGCCCGCCGCGACGAGCGGATGGGCGATCTGAAGGAGAATTGCCCGTCCCCAGCCAAGGAGGATAGCCGCTTCACCGTTGACCTTCCAGACGATACTCCCGGGCGCGGCGAACCCATCCCAGCCCTCTGGGCACGGCGGTAATCGTGGGGGGACGCGGCCAGGCGCCTCCTCAGGAATACCGTCGCGTTCGACGGGGAAATGGTCGAGCCCTCGGGTCATCACTACCGAACGCGAACAACCGGCGGATTCGGCCGCAGTATCAGGGTCAGTGAAGGAGGAAGGTGAGAACAAGGAGGATAATGAAGGCCCCGACGGCAAGCACAGTAATCCGCTTCAGGTCGGCCAGGACATAACTGTAATCGGTGATCGGGATCAGCGAGCCGGACCGGGGCGTGCGTGCCAAACTGCTCGCAGCCGGGCGGGCCGCGCTCGGGGCTGGCCCGCTCTGGCGTGGGCCAGGTGCCGTGCCTGCGGGAGTCACTGCACTGTCGACGGGGAGAACGGCACTCGGCCGCGCCGCTGGTCGCGGTGATCGTCTCGTCCGGGCCCGCGATGTTTTCCCACCCGATTTTCTGGCCATCTCTCCTAATCCCTACCGACTGCTCTTCTCAATCCTGGAACATCCCGCGCCCGGTCCGGTGCGACCATAAAGCTGCGGCAGTCATCGCATGGTCCTCGCCTGAAAGGTGCGCCCTGCCCTCACCTTCTCAGGGCTATTATACGCCCCGGCTGACCTGGGCACCACCCGGATCCCCAATCGCGGGAGATCGGGCATGAGCGAACGGCATCCGACCTGTTGCCTGCCATGATTCCTCATTGTCCTCTATCGGTCTCCGCGCGGGGGCGGTTTTGGGATGAGGTCTTGGGATGATTAGGAGGGAGGATCCTTGACCGTCCAGGATCCTTGACCGTCCCGGGGAGCTTCGCTAGCATGACAGCGCAGGCGGGCTGCAGACCTCTGGAGGGAGGGATGGCCGAGGCGTACCAGGTTTACGGGATGTATCTCTGGGCCGCGCTGACGGCCCTGTTCATTATTCTGGCTATCTGGGTAATCATCCTCCAGCGGCGAATCAACCGCCTGATCCTGCACTACAACCGCCTCATCGCGGATACCGACGCCCGCTCCCTCGAAGATGCCCTCAACCGCTATGTTGATCGGCTGGAAGAGGTCACGGCCCGCATCGAGGAGCTCGATCGGCTGTGCCGCACTGTCGAGGGAAATGTCCGGCGTGCCATTCAACGGGTCGGGATCGTTCGCTTCAACCCGTTTGCCGATACCGGCAGTGATCAGAGCTTCGCCGTTGCCCTGCTCGATCTGAACGGAAGTGGGGTCGTGCTGAGCTCCCTGTTCAGTCGGACGAGCACGCGTATCTTCGCCAAACCTATTCTGGACGGCAAGAGCACGCACGCCCTCACCGACGAAGAGCGCGAAGCGATCGACCAGGCGATGGCCGCCGCGCCCACCGTGCCGTCACCCCATGCCGGGTAGGCAGGAAAGTCACGGCCTGCCCGGGAAAGGCGCGGCGGCATGAGCAATACCATTCGGGCCGCGCCGCGGCCGCGGCGGCTCCCCCAGCTGGATCCGGCGCTCGGTGCGGATGGGCCGCGGAATGTGGGCCTGGATCTGCTCCAGAGCTTCCTTGGCGGTCTGTTCGTCGCCTTCGTGTCCAATTTCGCGGCCGTGTACGCGCGGCGCCTCGATGCCAGCGCGGTGCTCCTCTCGGTCCTCCTGGCGGCGCCCTACACCGGCGCCCTGATCTCGCCCGTCGTCATTGCCCGCCTGCCCGCCTCCCTCGGACCACGTGGTATTGCCCTGCAGATCGCTGCGGGGCGTCTGCTGATGCTCTTCGTCCCCCTTACCACCTCGCCTGCCGTCTTCGTCGCCCTCCTGTCGCTTATGTATCTCCTGGTAGCGCTTCCCAGCCCGTTCATTGTTGATGTCATGGGACGGCTGTACCCCCCGGAGGTACGGGGACGCTACATTGGCTATAGTCGGATTGCCCTCACGGCCGGCCTGATCCTCGGTGCGCCCGTAGGGGGCTACATCATGGATACGGCTGGCCCTGGCCTCCTGTTCCCTCTGGGCGCGTTGATCGGTTCCCTCGGTGCTCTGGCTTACGCCTGCCTGCGGCCGGGGCGCGGATCGACAACGCCGAAAGCTCCCCGCATCCGTGATACGTTCCGTTTGATCGGCGAAGATCGGGCATACGCGACTGGTGTCGCCGCGATCGTCGTATGGGGGTTGGGCGCGTTGATTGCGGGCCCCTTCTATCCGATCCTGCTGGTCAACCGCTTCGGTGCGTCGTACCAGCAGGTGGGATTCCTTACCCTGATTCAGTCAGTCTGCTGGTTCGCCAGCTACCTCTACCTGGCGCGGCGGATCGATCGCATGGATGCTCGCCGCGTCCTTCTTGCAAGCATGCTGCTTGCGGCTATGCTTCCCGTGTCGTATCTGATCGCCCCGTCGATTGGAGGGCTGGTGATCGGCTATGCGGCCAACGGCCTGGCCGCAGGTGGTAATGACCTGGGCCTTCTCCAGCTGATCGTTCGGTCAGCTCCTCCAGGGCAGGTCCCCCGCTATACTGCCCTGGTGAACACCATGGCCGGTGCACGTGGAATTCTGGCGCCGTTTGTGGGCTCACTCCTGGGAGGCGAGGGGGGAATCGGCCCGTCCGGTGTCCTGCGTGCGGGCACGGTCCTGTGCCTGATCGGGGCGGGCATCATGCTTCGGCCTGATCAGGCCTGGGGAGCAAAATGCTCCCCAGGCACTTCCACACGCGCGCGCGGTTAGCCCTTCCACGCCTCGATCCAGTGGACCAGGGCGACATGGGGGTCGTCGCGTGCGGGTTCGTAGTGGACCCGCACAGCATCTCCGCGCTTGTGGACAGGGCTGAGCGCGCTCACTCGATGGCGGAAGATGAGGTCTGCGCGCGAGTCCAGTTTGAATTCAATCTGCCCCGTATCCTTCCCATTCCCAGTCGGTCCGGTAATCTCGACAATACGTCCCTCGGCAATGAGATCGGGGGGGTCTCGACGGAGAAGCTGCTTCAATGACTCGAACATCATCACACCCGTAACTTCATAGAGGTCGTGAAGAGAGCGCGTCCCTTCCGAGAACTGCCTGGAGGAGCCCGTGCGGGCTCCTCCGTGAGCCAGCAGAGATATGATCCGTAATCCACAGATCCATCGTACGGGGGAGGGGCGCGAGGCGTCAATTTTTCAGCCCGATGGGGGACTTACCCGTCCGCCGTTGCCGGCGGAGTGCTTTCCTCCACCAGGGTCAGGCCGTCGGTTTGGCCAGGGGGAGCGGTGTAGAGGAAGAGGAATTGGACCGGCACATTCCCGACTGCTTCCCAAAAGTGTGCGCTCTCGGGACCGGCCGGGTAGTAAACGCCGGTATCAGCAGTGATCACAACGCTGTTGCCGTGCTGATCGTACACCCGCGCAGTGCCGGCCAGGACGTACTCGAAGGTATCCACCTGGTGGTAGTGGAGCCGTGTTCGGGCGCCCGGGTCGAGCGAGACCACGCTGACCACCAGGCCGCCGGTCGGGGTAAGGTGGTTGCAGATCGTCTCGGCACGGGTTCCGGGAAAGCGCGACTCCCGCGGACGGCGTGCGGTCGGGGGAATGACAGTCAGTCCTTTCAAAGTCATGCATCCTCCAGCCCAGCGGCGAATTCTCCTCGGCTAGCTACCTTACGCCATTACCGTGGGCCGGTGCAAGCGAGGGGAGCGGCTCTGTCTGACCGCACGGGACTGTCGAAGAGGAAGTGGACGTGATCAGGGCCCCGCGTTAGGCCCTTCGGTACCCAACCATGCCGTATGATAGGGACAGGATGTCAATATCGTTCCGGAGAACGAGTGCCATGGGTGAGCCTCCCTGCTACGCACATCTCCTTGACGACGCGGGGCAGATTGCCGATCCGCCCGCGATCACGATCCACCGTGTCTACGACCCCGATCTCCCGTCCACCGGTCGGCGGATCCTTGTCGATCGTCTCTGGCCGCGCGGGGTGAAGAAGGAGGACCTGCGGCTGGACGCCTGGATGCGCGAACTCGGACCATCAGACGAACTCCGGAGGTGGTTCGGGCACGATCCATCTCGCTGGGAGGAGTTTCGGCGCCGCTACCGGGCCGAGCTGGCCCGCCCCGACCAGCAGGCCCGCCTGCGCGAGATCGCCCATCTTGCCGCCGAGGGACCGGTCGTTCTGCTCTACAGCGCGCGTGACACCGTGCACAACCAGGCCGCAGTTCTCAAGGAGGTGCTGGAGGAGATGCTCGGCCGTGCTTCCGGGACGGCCGGCGGGAATGCGTCCCTTCCATCAATATAGTTTCCGACCGGCAGGCAGTCTCAGCAGGGCAACGGCCGCGGCGATCCACCAGAGACCCTGGAGTGCCGATAGCCCATCGACGATCCCCTGCACCGGGGCGAGCACCCCGACCAGGCCGAGGACCGCGAAGACGGTGCCAAGGATCAGAGCTATGTACCCCAACACGCGTGGGAGCACACCGCTCCCGAGGATCACCGCGCCCAGCGGCAGGAACACCAGCGGCGCCGCAACCATTGCGTAGCCGTGCTGAACCGCTGGAATGAACTGGCTCGCTACACGCACCACTGTCGGATCGCCGCTTACTGCCAGGGCATAGCCGCTGAACTCCGCCAGTCCGACACCAGTCAGCACGACGCTGCCAAAGAGAGTGAGCTGGCCGGCGAAGGTCCCGGCTGCGCCGGCTCGCTGGGTGAGCGCGAGGGCGAAGAGCAGGCAGAGCAGGGTGCCGGTGATCTGCAGCCAGCCGCCAAGCAGAACGGTCGTCTGGTGGGCCGACCCGAAAGCCGTCAGCTGCGCGACAGTGGAGCCCGGCGGCGGTCCCGGATTGACGGCGAAGCCAGCGATCAAGGTGGGCACGCCGCCGAGCGCGCAGAGTGCCAGCACGAGCGTCGTCTCCCGCTCGCCTATTGTCTGCCCCCGGCCGAACAAGGGAATGATCATGGCCGCCTCCTCCCCAGCCGCAGGCTTGCCGTTGGTAAAGCCGTGCTGAGCTTTCTGGTCTTGCTGGATCCATTCACTCCGCGTATCCCTTATAGTTCACTCGGCATTGTAGATGGCAGTAGCGGCTGGCAGGACCTGGATAACGCCCTGTTCCGCTGTGGGCAGTCCGACGGAGATCGCGCTTCTTCCCGCGCCGGTAATCCGAGACAGGGATAATGATCCTCACCCGGGGAGCAGATCCGCTCCCCGGGGTACGACAGTACTTTCAGGGACGAGGCTGATCCAGGACATCCTGTACAGCCTTCTGAGTGTGGCTGAACATTTGGTCCCAGGTTTCTTTGCCGTCGAGGTACTTCTGCGTGTTCTGCATAAAGACATCCTGATATTCCTGGGCACGTAAATTCCAGGGCATCGGGAATGGATCAACTCCCTGCTGGAAGACTTGCGCCCCGTCCTTATCGATCGGATATCGCTCCCAAAGCCTCTGATCAAACCAGATGGAGCGCCGGGCATACGGGACAGCGTGCCCCTCATACGCGGCCCAGAAACCGCACTCAGTACTGGTCAGCTCATTAAGGAGATGGAAGGCCTCGTCCGGATGCTGTGTTTTCGCCGAGATACTCCAGGTGTTGTAGGAAAGACAGGTACCCCGAGCCCCGTGCGGTCCTTTCGGCCAGAGCACGGCGGTCCATCTGAACTTGTCCTTAATGATGTCGTGGTCAGCTTGCGGCTGGCCGATAATCGCGGCCTGGGCAACTAGCTTCCCCGCGGTAAACAGATCCCCCGTCGAACCGGCAGGTAGCTGGTCCTGGCTCGTTGGAGCAAAGCCGTCCTTGATGAGCTTCCAATACCACTCGAATGCCTCTTTGACTGGCGGGGAGTCAAGCTGAGACTTCTTGCCATCCGGTGATAGCACCCACGAGTCCGGCGAGGCGGGCGGCCCAACGACACTGCTCCAGCCGCGTGTGACTTGGGTCGAATAGAGGGGGCTACTCATCGTCACGGAGAGGCCAAAGATGCCGTCTTTTGGCTTGCCGGCACCCCGGACAATCTCTTCAAGCTGTTGGATGGTCCAATCCGAACTGGCTGGCGGCTTCAGGCCTGCTTTCTCGATCAGGTCGAGATTAAGCATGATGATGGCATTGCCGCCCGGGTGGACGATAGTGGGAAAGACATAGAGTTTGCCCTCTGCGCCTGGTCCTCGGGCATCCTTGATCACCGATGGAAAGAAATCATCAAACTTCGTCTCGTCTGGGTAAGCCTTGACTAAGGGATCAAGCTCGTGACAGATTCCCTTATACTCCCAGAAGGCCACCCAGCGTGTGTGCCCGGGAAAGAGATCGCCGATCGTTCCCGCCGCGCCACTGGTCAGGACCTTCTGATTCATCTGCGCGTACGGCGTATCCTCACCGATCACTTTGATATTTGGGTGTTTCTGCTGGAAGAGGTCGGCAAACTTCACATCCTGCTCCCAGCCCACGCCTGCGAACCGCATCAGCCGGAGTTGAATCGTTGGGGCAGATGAGCTTTGCTGGGCCGATGGAGCTGCCGTAGCGCTTGCCTGACCTGCCGTGCTCACGGACGTTGGGGATGCCCCACCGGGGGCTGCTGGCGAGGTCGGGGCGGCAGGCGCCGCTGGTTGACCACCCCCGCCGCATGCCGCGAGTACCGCACCGGCAGCGACGCTTACACCGAGAGCTAGAACCTTTCGCCGTGCAAGTTTCTGTGACACGGTTCCCACCTCACGACAACATTCGGTCAAACAAGGTTACTGCTGTTCCTCCCCCGGACCTGCTCATTCCTTAAGCCCGGTCAGAACAATTCCCTGCACGAAGTAACGCTGGAAAGCAAAGAAAAGCGCGATCGGCGGAATCATGCTGGTCACAGCCGATGCCATCAGAAGATGATCTGTTGGTGTCACCTGGAACTCCTGCTGCTTGAAGTACCAGATGCCGATCGCGACAGTAAAATGCTGGGGGCTTTGGAGGAAAATCACCGGATCCAAGAATGCGTCCCAGTTCGCAATCAGGGTCAGAATCGCGAGGGTTGCCAGGGCTGGTTTACAAAGCGGCACCAGAATATTCCAGAGGATCCGGAAGTAGCTGGCACCATCGATCAACGCTGCTTCGTCCAGTTCGCGGGGCAGTGTTAGAATAAACTGCCGCATAAGAAAAATTGCGAATGCGCTTCCCCCGAACCAGCTGGGAACCCAGAGAGGATAGAGGGTATCGATCCATCCCAGGAAATGGAACAACACATACCGCGGAATTAGTGAGACCTGTGATGGAAGCATCATGGTTGCCAGGGTGGTTATAAAGAGCACGTTCTTGAGCCGGAAATCGAAGCGTGCAAACCCGTAAGCGACGATGCAGGCGGTCACGACTGTGCCTAGTGTGCCCAGGATCACTACCTCAAGCGTGTTTCGATACCAGAGCGCGAACGGAAAAGCAGTGAAAGCTTCGACGAAATTGTACGGGCGCGGATGGCTCGGGATGATGACCGGGGGGAAAGCATACATCTCGGCCGGTGTCTTGAGGCCGCTCATCAGAGCCCAGAACATGGGGAAGATGAAGATCAGAGAGAGGGCGATTGTCAGCGGATACAGGATCAGCGGCCGCCACAGGCGGTGGAGGCGCACTCGCGCTGGTCGGTAGACTGCGACGCTCAGCACCTGATCCGTCACGGCTACGCTCCCCCTCGGTAAAAGACCCATCGTCGCGAAAGAGCAAAGTTGATCAAAGTCAGCAGGAGGACAATAAGCAGGAAGATCCAGGCTAGGGCGGCACCGTACCCAAGCCGCAGATATGCGAAGGCCTGCTGGTAGATGTGAAGGGCGATAAACCAACTGGCGTAATCTGGACCACCATTCGTCGCGACAAATGCAACAGTGAAGACCTGGAGTGCGCCGATGATCCCGAGAATCAAGTTGAAAAAGAGCGTTGGCGTGATCATCGGCAGAGTCACGTGACGGAACTTCATCCAGCGGCCGGCCCCGTCTACGGTCGCTGCCTCCTCGAGCTCACGCGGCACCCCCTGAAGGCCGGCCAGGAAGATAAGCATCGCACTCCCTCCCATGGTTGTGAGGAGCTGGATCAGGATCAGGGATGGGATCACTGTGTTCGCGTCAGTCAGCCAGGGCGATGGGGGTAAACCGAGCGTGCGCAATACCTGATTGGCCAGGCCGAGTTGCGGCTGCATGAGCCAGAGCCAGAGAACGCTAAGCGCTACGCCAGGCGTCAGGCTCGGTAGGAAAAAGAACGTGCGAAAGATATTCGTACCGCGCAACCCCTGGTTGAGCAAAATGGCGAGCACAAGCGATCCCACCAGGCCGAGCGGCACGACCACAATCGCATAGTAGAAGGTGCGGCCGAGTGATGGCCAGAACAACGGGTCTTCAAGAAAAGCACGGTGATAGTTTGCTAATCCCACCCACCGGGGTGGCGATAAGATGTCGTAGGTCGTAAAGCTGAAATACAGCGAAGCGATGATCGGCCCTCCGACGAAGACCAGCAGGCCAATAAGCCACGGCGCGATGAATACGTAGCCCCACAGGGCCCGCCGTGCTTCCTGGCGAGTTCGTCCTCCTACAATCATCGCCAGGACAGACGGCTTATGCGCGGACGCACTCACGGGCATACCATAGACCCTCGAAACCGATCTCCATCCGGGCCATCGCCTGGTCCTCACTCCAGAGAGGAAATGCTATCCTGATCGGCTCTCACTGCACCATCCCTCTGGTTTGGGTGGGCTTTTGGCAGTACCGTGCGATCGAGGCACAGGTGATCCTCCTCGACCGCCAGCCATCGCCTATCATTACCGCGAAGCATACCGTGTTCGGATTACTAGTACACGAGCCCTGAGAGAACTTTACTTTATTTTATATTCTCGCCTGCGACGGCTGCGAATATCCTTACCTCTTGCTCGCTTCTGCGATCTTCCTGATACGCAAGGTCAGCGGCATCGCCTAGGGCACGAATAGCCTGGAGAGGCACACGGGAGATATAGATGTCCGCGTGCCTCCCCGGGATTGGCAAATCGGCCAGGACACGAGTATTTCGCGCTCGGAACGGTCGTCCTAGCTCTCGGTCTCCTCGTACTGGCGCTTGATATCTGCCAGGACCGAGGGATCGGTCAGGGTCGTCGTGTCGCCCAGCACGCGCCCCTCGGCAATATCGCGCAGGAGCCGCCGCATAATCTTCGCGCTGCGCGTCTTCGGGAGCTCGGCGGTGAAGAAGATCTTGTCCGGTCGGGCAATTGCCCCGATCTCCCGGGCCACCTGCTGACGTAGCTCCTCGACGAGGCGATCCGAGGGTTGAACCCCGCTGCGCGGTGTAACAAAGGCGGCGAGGGCCTGGCCCTTGATCTCGTGATTGATCCCGATCACTGCGGCCTCGGCGACGGCCGGATGGCTTACCAGCGCGCTCTCGACCTCCATTGTCCCGATCCGGTGCCCTGCGACGTTCACGACATCGTCTACCCGACCGAGGAGCCAGAAGTAGCCATCCTCGTCCTGTCGCGCGCCGTCACCGGTCAGGTATTTCCCCGGATACTTGCTCCAGTACTGGCGCACGTACCGATCAGGGTCTCCCCAGATCGTGCGCATCATCGCCGGCCACGGCCGCGTGATGACCAGATTGCCCCCCGTATTAGGGGGAACGGGATTGCCTGCCTCATCCAGGATCTCGGCGGCGACACCCGGGAAGGGCCGGGTCGCCGAGCCCGGCTTCAGCGTGACGATCCCCGGCAGCGGGGTGATCATGATCATGCCGGTTTCGGTCTGCCACCAGGTATCGACAATCGGGCACCGCCCGTGTCCGATATTGTTGTAATACCAGACCCACGCCTCCGGATTGATCGGCTCGCCTACGGTGCCGAGTACCCGAAGGGTATCGAGGCTGTGGCGGCGCGGATACTCCTCGCCCCAGCGCATGTGCGACCGAATGGCCGTCGGAGCGGTATAGTAGATCGTCACCCCATACTTTTCGACGATCTCCCACATGCGGTCCTTATCCGGATAGTCCGGCGCCCCCTCGTACATGACGCAGGTCGCACCATTGGCAAGCGGCCCATAGACGATATAGCTGTGCCCGGTGACCCAGCCGATGTCGGCTGTGCAGAAGTACACATCGTCCTCTTTGAGGTCGAAGACGAGCCGGTGGGTCACGCTCGTTCCGAGCAGATAGCCAGCGGTCGTGTGCAGAACTCCCTTTGGCTTACCGGTCGTGCCGCTCGTGTAAATGATGTAGAGCGGGTGCTCGGAATCGACCGGCTCTGGCTTCACCTCGCGCCAGGGCTCCGCGCGAAGTGCGTCATGCCACCACAGGTCCCGTCCCTCATGCATGGTCACTGACTTCACCGCCGGCCCAACCCGCTGGACTACCAGTACCTTCTCGACTGACGGGCACTCGGCAAGCGCCGTGTCGACGTTGTCCTTGAGCGGTATGATGCCGCCGCGGCGGTAGCCGCCATCCGCCGTGATCACGACTTTCGCCTGGCAGTCGTTGATCCGATCCCGGAGGGCCGCCGGACTGAATCCTCCGAAGACCACGGTATGCGGCGCGCCGAGACGGGCGCACGCGAGCATTGCGATCGGAAGCTCGGGGATCATTGGCAGGTAGATCGCGACGCGATCACCCTTCTGGATGCCCAGCCGCTGGAGCGCGGCGGCCGCTCGATTGACCTCGCGGTAGAGATCACGGTAGGTGAGAACCCGCTCCTCTCCCGGCTCCCCCTCCCAGATGAGCGCGGCCTTGTTCTTCCGAACGCCCGCGATGTGCCGGTCCACGCAGTTATAGCAGGCGTTCAACTCGCCGCCGACGAACCATTTCGCCCAAGGGGGATCCCACTCCAGAACCTTCTGGTACGGCTTGAACCAGTCCAGGCTCTTCGCCTGCTCGGCCCAGAAGCCCTCAGGGTCCTCATCAGCACGCTGGTAGATCGATGGATCGTTGGCATTCGCCCGCGCCGCGAACTCGGCCGGCGGCGGGTAGCGCCGCTGCTCCTGCAGGAGAGCTTCGATCGTGCCAGCAGTCGCGTCTGCCATGGATCCTAAACCTCCACGCTGACCACGGTATATAGAATCATCGACACGCCGACCACGGGGCCAGCGCCGATTCTAACACGTTTCCCTGATTGATTCCAATCCCACCCACACGGCGTCTTGCGCTTTCGCGGCCTTGTCCCAGCTTGCGCTGGAGAAAATGGAAGGACCCTGCGGCCGCGTTGACAGGATTATTCCCCTGCTCGTATCATCGGGCTCGGCCGCTCGGCCCGCGATCTCGCCTGCAAGGGGGTTCGTTCCTGTTCACCTACAGCGACCATGTCTGTTTGCCAGCGCTCGATCTCGCGCTGGACCCCCCGCGGCGTGCCCGCTATGCCTTCGTCTCCCACGGTCACAGCGACCACGTCGCCCGGCACGATGGAGGAATCGCCAGCCCGGCCACTGTTGCACTTGTCGCGCGGCGATACGGGCGCACGCACCTCACGCCGGTTGCGTTCGGCGAGACGATCGAGCGAGCACGCCATCGGGTCACCCTCCAGCCAGCTGGCCATATCCTCGGCGCCGCCCAGGTTATCATCGATGCGCCGGATGGGCGGCGGCTTATCTACACCGGCGACTTCAGCGTCCGCGCGCGCCGAACGGTCGAGCCAGCCGTGCCGGTGCACGCTGACATCCTGATCATGGAATGCACCTACGGCCACCCGCGCTATGTCTTTCCGCCAGACGAGGAGATCCAGGAGCGGATTCGGTCTTTCATCGAGCGCACCCTGGCCGCAGAGCAAATTCCCGTTCTGCTCGGCTACAGCCTCGGTAAGGCCCAGGAAGCTATGGCGATTGTGGCCGCCCTTGGCTACCCCGTCTGCGTTCACCCAGCTATCGGGCGGCTCGCTGAGATCTACCGTGCGTTCGGGATTGACCTCGGATCGTACATCGTCGCCGACGGCACTGTACCCGAGGGATATGTCGTCATCGCCCCGCCCGGCGCCCGACGCCTCCCCTTACCGCGGCCGGTGCGTACCCTTCTCCTGAGCGGCTGGGCCCTCGATCCATCAACGCCGTTTCGCCTGGGTGTGGACGAGGCGGTCCCGCTCAGCGATCACGCTGACTTCGCCGAGCTCGTCGCGTTCGTCCGGGCGTCGCGGCCGGCGCGGGTCTACACGACCCATGGACCGCCCTCCTTTGCGGATTACCTGCGCGACCTTGGCTTCGATGCCTATCACCTGGGCACGTACCAACTCCCGCTCTTTTGACTGCCCACGCCGTACTAGACGCCAGCTGGACGTAATGCTATACCATGCCGTGACGCACGCCGCCGGACCAGTATGCTGGCTGCGGCGTCACGTCAGCACGCTACCGGTGGCCGATCAGTACATCCGGTCAACCGCGCGACGCGAGGACCGAGCCAGTGGCAGCCCCCCGATTCGACGCGGCCCGGCCCGACGGCCGCGAGACACCCATTCGCCGACAGTACGAGCAGCTCAAGGCGCTTTACCCGAACTGCATCCTGTTCTTCCAGCTGGGCGACTTCTTCGAGACCTTCGAGGATGATGCCCGGACGGTCGCCCGAGTGTGCGGCATTACCCTTACCTCGCGCGAGTTTGGCAAGGGAGATCGGGTTGCCCTGGCTGGTGTGCCGGTGAGCCGGGCCGACCACTACCTGGCTCTCCTGATGGAGGCCGGGCTTCACGTGGCGGTTGCGGAGCAGGTAAGTCCTCCTGGAAAAGGCCTGGTCGAGCGAGTAGTTACTCGCGTGGTGACGCCGGGCACCCTGGCCGAGCCGGGCCTGCTGCGGGAGAAGGAGAATAACTACCTGGCGGCCATTCTGCACGGGCGGGGAGGGATCGGCCTGGCTTACGTCGATGTGACGACCGGTGAGTTCGCCGCGACCGAGCTCACGGGTGACGATGCCGAAGTGCGACTGCGGACCGAGATCGAGCGCCTCAATCCCTCCGAGATCCTGGAGCCGGAGGGGCAGGAGATCGATCTGCCCCGGATCGGCCATCGGACAATCTGCCCGTCCTGGCACTTCAGCGAGGCTGCCGCCCGCGAGCGCCTCTGCGCCCAGCTCCGTGTTCTGTCACTCGAAGGCTTCGGTGCCGCCGACCACCCGTTTGCCCTCCGCGCGGCTGCGGCTATTCTGCACTATCTGGATGAGAATAACCGCCGTCTCCTTCCAAACCTGGTGGACCTCCGGATCTACCCGGCCAGCACCGGCATGACCATCGACGGGGCCACCCGGCGGAACCTCGACCTTTTCCGCAACAGCCGCACCGGTCGGATCGATGGCAGCCTCCTGGCTGTCCTCGATCAGACACGCACGCCGATGGGCGGGCGGCTTCTCCGACGCTGGATAGGTCAGCCGCTCCGCGACCGGGCGATGATCGAGGCGCGCCTGGACGCGATTGCATCCCTGGTTCAGCACGATGATGCCTGCATCCGTCTGCGGAACCTGCTCGGTCAGATCGGCGACCTGGAGCGTCTAACCGGACGCATCGTCCAGGGACTGGCCGGGCCGCGTGAGCTCCTCGGGCTAGCGGCGGCACTCCGGACCGCCGCTCGTCTCCGGGATGTGCTCGCTGGCCTGTCTCCAACCGGGACAGCCGGCGGTGATTGCGCCACCGCATCTCTTGCTGTTCTCCTGGACCGGGCCGGTGCCCCGGTCTTCGATCCGTGCCTTGATATTGCCGATCTGATCGATCAGGCAGTCGCGCCGCCCGACAGCGGTACCCTGATCCGGCCCGGCTACAGCGCCGAACTCGATGCGCTGGTTGAGACAGCGGCGCGGGCGCGGCAACGGATCGTCGAGCTCGAGCGGGTCGAGCGCCAGCGCACTGGCATCAAATCCCTGAAGGTCGGCTACAACAAGGTCTTCGGCTACTATCTGGAGGTGACCCGCCCTAACCTCCGGTTTGTTCCGTCGGATTACCATCGGAAGCAGACGCTGGTCCAGGCCGAACGCTTCGTCACCCCGATCCTCAAGGAATGGGAGAGCGAGATCCTCCAGGCCGAGGAGCGGATCGAGCAACTCGCGCAGGAGATCTACGATGGGCTCCTGCGGCGAATCGCGGCGGAGGCTGACCGCTTGCGGGCGACCGCGAGCAGCCTCGCCCATCTGGATGTCCTCGCGGCCCTGGCACATCTTGCCCGGGAGCGAGGCTACTGCCGCCCGGTTGTTGATGAGAGCTTTGACCTTGAGATCGTCGAGGGACGCCATCCTGTCGTCGAGGCGCATCTCGCGCCCGGTGCCTTTATCCCTAATGACTGCCGTCTGGGACTGCCTGATCAGCTCCTCATGATCCTGACCGGCCCGAACATGGCCGGCAAATCGACCTACCTGCGCCAGGTTGCCCTGATCGTCCTCATGGCTCAGATCGGCAGCTTCGTGCCTGCGCGTTCCGCGCGAATTGGCCTGGTCGATCGCATCTTCACGCGTGTCGGTGCTCAGGACGATATCGCCGCTGGCGCAAGTACCTTCCTGGTCGAGATGATGGAGACGGCCAGCATCCTCCGCCACGCGACCCCGCGCAGTCTGATCATCCTGGATGAGATCGGTCGCGGGACCAGCACGTTCGATGGACTGTCGATCGCCCGGGCAGTGGTCGAGGAGATTCGCGAGCGCGTCGGCGCCCGAACCCTCTTTGCCACCCATTTCCACGAACTGGCATCCTGGGCCAGCACGCTACCTGGTGTGGGGGTCTTCAATATGGCTGTGCGCGAGGAAGGTGGCGAGGTGATCTTCCTGCGCACGGTGGTCGCCGGGGTGGCCGACCGCAGTTACGGCATTCAGGTGGCGCGGTTGGCCGGCCTCCCGGACCGGGTAACCCGGCGAGCTGCAGAGATCCTGCGCGAGCTCGAGGCGCCTGGCACAGCGACCGCGGGAGGGGAAACCGAGCGATCGAGCCTCCTGCCAGTTCAGATCCCGCTTCCCGGGCTCGGCCTATCGCCGGAGAGCCCAATCGATCTGCTCAATGAGCTCCTTGCTCTTGATCCAGCCGAGCTGACCCCGCTCGAGGCGCTGAACCGGATCTGGGAGATTCAGCGCCGCGCCGGACGCCGCTAGAGCGCGGGAGGGGGAATGGAGCCGGAGGCTGAAGCAGTCGGCACGTCCGCCCCCCGGCGATCCAACCGCCGCCCGATCGCCATCCTGGCGCCGGAGGTCGCCGAGCGGATCGCCGCAGGAGAGGTCATTGATCGACCGGCGGCGGTTGTGCGTGAACTCTTGGATAACGCACTGGATGCGGGTGCCACGACGATTGTCATCGAACTGCGGGGCGGCGGGCTGGAGCTGATTCGGGTCAGCGACGATGGGGAGGGTATTCCCCCCGAGGAAGTCGCGCTCGCTTTTCAGCATCACGCGACCAGCAAGATCACGACGCTCGATGACCTGCGCGCGCTTCGGACGCTCGGCTTTCGTGGCGAGGCCCTGCCGAGCATCGCCGCTGTCGCCGATGTTGAACTGCTTACCCGCGCCGCGGGGTATGAGATCGGCACGCTGGTCATTCTGCGCGGTGGTCGGATCGCTCAGCGACTCGCACAGGCCCGGCAGTGCGGTACAACCGTTTCGGTTCGCCACCTCTTCCGGTCCGTCCCGGCCCGCTTGAAGCTCATTACTGATCGCCGACGCGAGTCGCTCCTGGTCGGCCAGGTCGTGCGCCGGTATGCTCTGGCCCGCCCCTCAGTCCGGTTCTCACTTCTGCTGGACGGCCGCCTCTCGTTCCAATCTCGCGGGAGCGGGCGGATCGAAGGAGCCGTGGCTGATGTCTACGGCCCCGCGGTCGCTGAGGGCCTGCTGCCCATCCCGGTCGTGACGGTCGGTCGTGCGGCGATCTACGGTGTCGTGAGCGGCCGGGCCGTCACCCGTCCAACCCGGGATCACCTGATGCTTGTCGTGAACGGTCGGCCGGTCGCTGTTCGCGGCCTCCTCGCCGCGCTGGAGGAAGCCTATCGACCCCGGCTGCCGCGCGGTCGTCATCCGATCGCCGTGCTCGTCCTCAATGTTCCACCGGCCGAGATTGATCCGAATGTTCATCCGGCCAAGGCCGAGATTCGCCTGGCCCGGGAGGCCGAGATTGCCGCGGCACTGGCCGCGGCGGTGCGGGCGGTCCTGGATCAGGTGCCGCTTCACCCGTCAGACGATGCCCGCCTGGCACTGGAGCCGACACAGTATCGGCTTCCGCTCTCCTTCCACCGCGTCGCTGAGGGCAGGGAAACTGGCTGCCTCGGCCCGGGCGAGGCGGAGAAGCCCGGCGCTTTTCTCCAGCGGCTTCGAATTCTCGGCCAGGTCCACGCATCACTTATCCTCGCCGAGAGCGATGACGGTCTTCTGCTCATCGATCAGCACCGCGCCCACGAACGCATCATCGCCGAGCGGCTGCGCCGGGATCGCGACCGGGGCGAGCAGCAGGTCCAGACGCTCCTGGAGCCCGTGGTGCTCGAGCTGAAGCCGCACCAGGGCGTGCTGCTGGACCAGCGCCGGTCCGAGCTCGAGGCGCTGGGGCTGGACTGCCAGCGCCTCGGCGGTCGATACTTTCTGCTCCGAACTGTCCCGGCCGCCCCGGGCCCGGCGAGCCTCCTGCCGCACCTGCAGGCGCTCCTGGAGGAAGCGCTGGTTGCGGAGGAGGACTGGAAGGACCGCCTCGAGGCGGCGATTGCCTGCCGTGCGGCTGTACGCCGTGGGCAGCGGCTTGAGATGGGTCAAATGGAGACGCTCGTCCGCGATCTCGGCGAGACGTCCGCTCCTGCTGTCTGCCCCCACGGAAGCCCACTGATCCTCCGCCTCAGCCGGGGGTTCCTTTCCAGACAGTTCGGATGGTAAGGACGTGGGGCGGTGTCAGCCGGCCAATGCGAGTAGCTTGCTGATCCACAGGGCGTGCTCGGTGTCGTGTTCCCAGGTGTTTCCCGCGATCCAGTCGATCACCGGGCGGGCGTCAGCCGGCCGCGCGGTCGGCTGATAGTGGGAGTAGGGGCGGAGCAGGTCGGCATCATCGAGCTTCTCGATCGCCGCCAGAACGCGTGCGTGCGCGTCGCGGAACGCCGCCAGCACCTCGGCGGCCGAGCGATGCTGATGAAGCCGGTGGATCTCCGCGTTCACGCGATCGTACTTCTCGCCAGCGGCGGCGACAAGGGAGGGGTCCACGCCGATCGCCGCGTCGCGGTCACGCCCTTCCAGGAGGGCGAGCAGTGACTCGTTCCAGACTGCGATGTGGATCAGGTGATCCTTGACCGACCAGCCGTCCGGGCCCGGAGCCGCAAGGCGCTGCTCGTCGAGGCCGGTGATCAGCGCCTCCAGGCGAGCCCGTGCATCCCGGATCCGTTGCAGGACGACCGAGGTACGGGGAGTATCGAGCACGACGGTGTAGCCAAACGTGGGGCCGAGGTCCACGCGCTCGGTGTGCACGTGGGGGTTGGTGGCCTGGACATTGAGGGCACGAACTGGACTGCGGCCGACCGCGCGGGGCGCCAGATGCCAGGTGCCAACGTGGAAGACGATGGCTGTCTTCCCATCCGTGACAAAGGCGCGAATCGCCTCCGCACGGAGATCGGCCGCGCTCAGGTGCGGTGATGCCACCACGATGATCATGGGCTTTCCATCGAGGGTAAGGAAGAGCTGATGATGGTCGAGGTGGCGATTGAGGTAGACGATCGGCTGGTCTGACGGCTCGAGTGTGACAATGCTGGTAAAGAAAGGGAACTCGGTGCTGGTCAGGATGAACTTCTCCTGGCCAACGATCGTTCCGAACTCGGCGAACCCTGCGGGCGTCAGCGGCTCAGGCACGAGTCGCACCACTCGCGGACCGCCGGAAGCGGCCTCTTCCATGTATTCCACCTCCAGGAATGGGCTTATGGTAGCCGATCGGGCCGGCGGTCGTCATGCGCTCCAATGCCCGGGCCCTCGAACTCCGCAGAAATCAGCGCTATAATCCTCCGCGTCAGGCGGCCAGGCGCCGTTCCCCGAGTGCTGGAGGAGGATCCGCGATGGCACCGCGCATCACCCGCGTGACCGTGCACCGGTACGCGTACGAGCTGGTTGACGTTGGCTACGATTACAACGGCTTCAACATGGTCTACTGTAAGGGGAGCCGCATTCGGCCATACGGCTATGTTATTACCATCGAGACAGACGTCGGCATCACTGGCGAATGGGCGGGCGGAACGGCCGAGGCTTACGCGCAGATCGGATCAATCGCCCACTACCTCATCGGCAAGAATCCCCTCGAGCGCGAGCGGATCTACAACGACCTCAAGCGAGCGCTCCGCAAGAATGATCGTTTCGGCATCGCGCCGATCGATATCTGTCTGTGGGATATCGCGGGCAAGCTGTACAATGCCCCGATCTACCAGCTCCTCGGTGGCTATCGGCGGCGGCTCCCAGCGTATGCAAGCACCACCCACGGCGACGAGAACGGCGGCCTCTGCAGTCCCGAAGCATACGCTGACTTCGCAGTGCGCTGTCGCGAGATGGGGTATCCGGCCTTCAAGATCCACGGCTGGGGAAATGGGCCGGTCCAGCGCGAGGTCGCGACCGTCCTGAAGGTGCGGGAGAAGGTTGGACCGGCAATGGACCTTATGATCGATCCCGCCTGCGAGCTGAACACGTTCGCCGACGCCCTGCGCGTCGGTCGGGCCTGCGATGAGGCGAACTTCTTCTGGTATGAGGACCCGTTCAAAGACGGCGGCATCTCCGCCTTCGCCTACCGCAAGCTTCGCCAGCTTATCAAAACTCCCCTTTGCCTCGGGGAGCACGTCCGGACGCTCGAGCCGCACGTCGACTTCATCGTTGCCGAGGCGACTGACTACGTCCATACGGATGCCACCTATGATGGTGGGATCACTGGCCTGATGAAGATTGCCCATGCCGCCGAGGGATTCGGATTGGACGTGGCGATCCACGCCCCCGGCCCGGCCCACCGTCACTGCTTTGCCGCGCTGCGCAACTGCAACTATTACGAAATGGGCCTGGTCCATCCCCTGCTGAAGACGACTAAACCCCCGGTCTACCGCGATTATTCCGATGACCTCGACTCGATTGATGCCACCGGTCACGTCACAGTCCCGGAAGGACCGGGCCTCGGCGTAGAGATCGACTGGGACTGGGTCCGGGCGCACGAGGTCGACGTCGTCACCTACGGGCCGTGATCCGGCGGTGAGGCCGGCGGAAAGACACGGCCCCGCGGAGAAGTGAGGAGGGGAACGTGCGTGCCCTGCGCATTGTCGGCGAGCGGCAGGTGATCGTGCGAGAGAAGCCAGATCCGCGTCCCGGCCCAAACGAGGTGGTCATCCGCATGCAGGCTTCGGCCATCTGCGGAAGCGATCTGCACGCGTATCGTCACCCGCGGCCGGCCGATCTGGAGGGTGACCTGGTACCCGGCCACGAGCCGAGCGGTATTATCGTCGAGATTGGTCGTGATGTCCGAGGGTGGTCGCCAGGGGATCGCGTGCTGGTGTACTTTCGGCGGACCTGCGGCGAGTGCTGGTACTGTCGGAGCGGGCATCGGAACGTGTGCGTGAACCGCCGAGCATCATACGGGGTCGGTGCCGATGGCTCGGATGCCGAGTACATGGCCGTGGAGGCTGCGTCGCTGATGCGCCTGCCGGATGACTTCAGCTTTCTCGACGGCGCGGTGATGGCGTGCCAGGCGGGTACGGCCTACTATCCCCTCTCGCGCCTCGGGGTTAGTGGACGCGATATCCTCGTGGTCTCGGGGCTCGGCCCGGTGGGACTGCTCGCGACCATGTTTGGCCAGGCGATGGGGGCACGCATCGTCGGCATCGACCCATCACCTGGCCGGCGTGTGCTGGCGCAGCGCCTCGGCGCGCACGAGACGCTGGATCCGACTGTCGGTCCGGTCGGCGAACAGCTCCGGGCGCTCTACCCGGATGGGGCCGACAAGCTCATCGAGACCTCCGGCTCCAATGCGGCCCATGCGGCGATCGGCGACCTCCTCAAGCCGCTGGGGCAGGCCGCAATCGTCGGGCTCGGCTCCGCCGATTTCCGCATCCCTCTCATGCAGCTGGTCCACCGGCAGCTCGTGCTCTTCGGGACGAGCATCTACCCGGATACCCAGGTCCCGGAGATCTGGGAGTTCCTGCGTCGCCACCGCCTGTCTCTGGCGGATGTCGTCACTCACGTACTTCCCCTCGACGAGGGACCGGAAGCCTTCCGGATCGCCGACAGCGCGACGGCAGGCAAGGTGTGCTTCCGATTCGACTGACAACGCGGCCGTCAGACCTCTCCCCTGACCGGCTCGTGTCAGCGGGCCGGTTCGACGATGATCGGTAGATCGAGATCGATCTGGCTCCGGGGACTGCTCCCGCCCTGCGCCTCGATCATGAGCCGCTGGAGCGTCCGGGCATCGTAGATGCCGAAGGCAAGGTGATACCGATCGGCAGGGAGGTCGCTCGGAAGCCGGATCGGATGCACGTCAACCACCGGCTCGCCGACCAGCCAGGTCGAAGTGGGATACTGTCCATCGATCGGCATGCTGTCGTGCCCAGCTACTTGCTGCTGGTTCCGGTCGATCAGGTGCGTGAAGACGGTGTAATCGTAGCTGATCGGATGATCTGCCTGCCAGACCAGGGTAAGCACGAGCGTCTGACCGGCGCGGAGATGGTCGGCACTGACCTGGTAACCCAGCAGCCGAATGATCCCTCCAAACACCGGCTCTCCAAGAGACCGGAATGCCGTCAGATCGAGAGGCATCCGGCGGATGACGTGCATCTCCTGGAGGACGATCTGCTCGGCCTCCCAGCCGCTTCGCCCATCCTGACGGAGGTGCTGGAGCGTCCGCGGGTCATAGAGAGCCACCTGAAGCTGATAGACCATGGGCGGTGCAGCGGCCGGGATTGCGAGGGTATGCTCGTCAATCGTATAGTGGTCGGTCCGCCAGCTCGAGGTCGGGACGCCACCGGGGTGGACGCGATCGTCCTGGGTCAGCAGGCCCTTATCCCCAACTCGGGCGATCATCGCCAGGGATCGGTAGTCCCGATCCAGCGCGTGAAGTGCCCGCCAGTACAGGCGAAGGGTGATCGATCCTCCCTGAGGGACGATGGACGTGGAAAGGTCATACCCGAGGAACTCGATCTTATCTTCCAGACGCACACGCATCGGATGGCCCGCGCCGATCACCCGGTCGAGTGGGGAGCGCCGGGCAAAGATGGCCGCGTAGGGGGCCGGACTCGTCGCACGCAGGGACAGGAGTGCCAGGATGCCTCCTCCCAGGACGACGACGCCGCGCCGATCGAGGGTGGCGTCGGGAAGCGGTGCCGCGGCAGGCTGTGCGCGGGTATCGAGTGTGCGGTATGGCACCGTCTCGGGCACTGTGCCCGGGGGTGACTGCCGTCTGATCAGCCGCTGGCCGAGGTAGCATCCGCCGAGCGCGAGCAGGATGCCCAGACTGACCGCCGCGATGGTCCAGCCGGCCTGACGGACCGGCGTGTCCACGAACTCGAGCACGAGGATATGCTGTCCAGCCGGGACATCCGCTAGCAGAAGCCCCTGCCCCGGGCTCGGGCGGACCGCTACCGGCCGCCCGTCGACGTCGACCTGCCAGCCCGGGAAGAGAATGAGATCGAAGCGGAGCGTTGCGGGCCGCGGCAGGAAGAGACGGTAGCGCTCGGCATATCCCTGGCTTCCCTCGAACACCACCACGCTCCCGGTGGGGAGGACGGCACGGTCCAGACGGCCGATCTGATCGAGATCCGCGGGCAGAGGCGCGCGGGGCCGCTCGGTCACTGTGCGCGGATAGTACTCGCCGGTACTGGTCGTGCCCACTGCTCCCCCCTGCCGCTCGAAGCCGGTCACGTCGGCCGCAGTCAGCGCGCCGTAGACCAGGAAGGGTTCGCGGGGGTACAGGTAGACGAGCGATGGCACGATGACCAGAGCCAGTGCTGTTCCGACAATGCCCACCGCTCTGGCGCGAGTGAGGCGCCCTTTCTGTGCCGGGACCATCGCCGGACCTGCTGCGGTCGAAGAGGCTGCTCGGCCTGGTTCTGCGTCGCACCCTCCTGCAAGGGCCAGGGCCAGGTGGACCGCAACGCCGGCGAGGAGCGCGGTGGCGAGCCCGCTCAGCTCGAGCACGCGCCAGGGGAACTGGGTATAGGCCAGCAGGGGAACCAGCCGCCAGACCGGTGTCGAGATCGGTATGGTGAGTACAGCGCTTCCGAGCAGGAGAGACCAGCCGAAGATCAGGTGGGCCAGGGATGCGTTGGTAAGGCCGATACCGCTGGACCGTCGGGCAGCGCGAACGACCAGGCCGGCGAGGGGAAGCGTGGCAAGCGAGAGCGCGAGCTGTCCCCAGCCCAGGTGGAGGTAGGGCGGTGGGTTCGCTGCCGTCTGGTCAACTACGGCGGGCGGCGCGAGGAGCGTGGCAAGCGTGATGAACGAATGGCGGACGTCGTAGTCGTCGGTCCTGAGACGGTACAGCTGCACCACGTTCTGCTCGGCCAGGGCTGGAAGCCAGAAGAACGCGGTCAGGCCGAGTGCGAGCACGGCGGTCGCTGCTATCCAGGCAAGACGCACAAGCAGGCGATCTGAGCCCTCTGACGGGCACGGCACCTTGCCTCCCACGGCGTCCCGCGTCGCCGTCTGGCATACCTCGACCGCAACGCGCACTGCAGCGTAGAGGGCCAGGGTGAGGCCGACCCAGAGTGTACTGATGTTGTGGACAAGCAGGACGGTCGCGAATGCGGCGGTAAGCCCGAGGATCCGACCAGGAGTGACGCGCCGGGCAGTCAGCAGGCGGTCCAGGGCACCGAGTGCAAGCGGTGCCAGGGCGAGCGCAAGAAACTGCGGATAATCGCCCTGCATATAGGCCTCGTGGAAGCGGAACGGCACGAAGATGTATGCAGTCCCAGCGACAGCCGCCCCCGGCTCGCCGAGAAACGGCCGTGTCCACCAGTAGACCGCAAGGCCGTAGAGAAGGAACGCACCGAAGATGACGAGCTTCAGGGAGAGTTCGAAGCTTGCGCCGAGCAGGTGGGGAATCTCGGTGAGATAGTAGAACAGGGGAGCGTAGTAGTTGAACAGCGGGTACCCGTAGCCGTAGGCCAGGTCGGGCGCCCAGCGCGGGTAGAGGATGCCGCGGTGGAGCAGTGCATCGAACTCGACACTCCGAATCAGGTGGAGCGGACCGTCCGCGGTGGAAGGGATGCCCGGGGGGAGCAGGGGATAGATCGCCAGTCCTGCTGCCAGTATCGGCACCGCAACCGCCAGGCCGCGTCCGCCCCTATACCCAGGCTCCGGGCGCCTTCCTGCGTTCATCGGTTGTCTCGCTACTTCTCGGATGGTGGAAGCACGACCGTCCCGAGATCGAGGGCGTCCGACGGCGCGCCCGGAACTGGCTGCACGATTCGGAACCGCCGCATGCTCGGATATTCGTATAGTCCGACCTCCAGCCGGTACGTCCCCGGCTGGGCTGGCCAGGGAATCGCGAACTCGTCAATACAGGTGTCCCCGGGGCCCCATGTCGAGCCATCGTAGGCCAGGCCATCCGCCCCGGCCGCGTTGACCCCCCGGGCATCAACAAGGTGATTGAAGACAGTCGGTGGTTTTGCAGACGGGTTGGGGCCGAGGCGCCAGTGGAGATCGACCAGGAGGCGCCGGTCCGCCTGATCGATCGCGAGACGGTAGCCACTCAGGATCATCCCATCCTCGAAGGCGACCTCGAGGGAATGGAAGTCGGCCGCGCTCTCGACCACGCCGGGGCGAATGCGAAAGAGTGTGGCCTGCGTGAGGCGGTCGAGGGGAACATCAGCCAGGTAGTCCTCGGACAGCCATCGGTTGGCGAGCTGGCCGGCGGTCGTGTGGGGATCGGTGATCACCAGGATCGCCGGGCGCGGCGCAGCCGGCAGGCAGAGCCCGCGTCGATCATCGAAGGCCCGCCAGCGGCCATCGCTTAGAAAGGCCAGCGACGGCGCGAGATCGCTGTGCGTTCCGAGATAGACCGATCCCCCGGCAGCGAAACGGTCGGCTGTCTCCAGCAGGGCCAGCTGGGAGGCGAGCGGCGCCCCGAAGGCGGCTTGTACGGCACCCCGTGCGAGCGCATCGATGTACGTCGCAAAGGCCAGCATCCCAATGAGGACTGGCAGGCCGGTCACCACAGCTGCGATCCACGGGCCGCGGATGCTTCCCCGGCCGTGCTTCGCTGCCCATTGATAGAGCGCTGAGACCCCTATACCTGCAACCACGAAGGACGCCGGGTAGAGAACGATGAAATAGTGCGGGTAAAGGGGCACCGCGTGGCGCACCTGGCCGAGCACCGGCGTCGCGAGCCAGAGGAGCAGGGCAGCGGCACAGATCCGCTGGGAAAGGGCTTCCTGCCGACGGATCCGCGCGATCAGGACTGTACTCCCGATCACCAGCAGGGCCGCCTCGATGATGCCCGCCGGACGCCAGGAATTCGGTACCTGGGCAAGGGTCGGGTAGCCATTCCCCACCGCGACGCTCCCGGCAAGGTAGAAGGCCAGCCCGTCCACCCGGGCCGGTCCTGCCCCGAGACGACGCACAACGGCGGCGAGCGGCCAATTGTTCTCCATCTGCCAGATCAGAAAGGGGAGCTCGATCAGGAAAGCCCCGATCAGACCCACGGCGAGCCACCGAAGGGTTGCCCCGGGGCGTGTTCTGTCGAGGACAAGGCAGCCGCCGACAAGCACAAGCGCCGGCAGTACCAGGAAGAACGCTGTCGGATGAAGCTGGGTCGCCAGGGTCAGCAGGATCACCCCGGGGGCGATCAGGATCCGCCGCCCGGTCAGGACGCTTGCCAGGAGGGCCCAGAAGCAAAGTCCGACGAAGGCCGGGAGAGCATCCTGGGCCCAGATCTTCCGGCTGAAGATGATGCCCCATGGGCTGACTGCGTAGAAGAGCGCCGCTGCAACTGCCGCGACGCGATCCGCCACCTGTGCCGCGATCCCGTGGGCGATCCCGACCGCCAGGACGCCGAGCACGGCAATGAAGCCGGTAGCCACGGTCGGATTGCGGTCCAGCAGCGCTGGCAGGGCCATCAGATAGACGAAGAAGGGGGCATTCGGGACGCCCAGTGATGAGCCGATGCCAACCAGTGGAAGATCCTGACCCCGAGCGATTGCGACTGCGATCCGCATGGCCCAGCTCTCATCGTTCTTGAACTCGACGAGGCCAAGCCATCCCAGCCGGGTAATCGCGGCGATGGCCATGGCCAGGGCAAGACCAGGGGAGAGAAGGAGGGCACCCATCTGGAGACGAGCCTTCCGCAGAGTAAGCGCATCCACCATTCCGTTCGTTGCCTGCGCCCTGCCCTCGAGGCAGTTCAGTCCGCGGGGAATGTCACGGCATAACCCATCGCGGGGTGCCTGGCTGCGATCACCGTATCTGCTCGCGAGATGCCGGGAGCCGACTGCGGCCGCGTACCAGGCCGGTGTTCCGACCATAGCAGGGTCGGCGATGGTCGTCAACTACACCGCACGGCATGCTCGGGGGAACGGAGCCCAGATATCCGTTCGGCGACTATCCGTGATTATGGAGATGTCGTGTATGATCCTCCCCGGCACCATTGGCTGGCCGGCCCCCGGCCCAAGCCCGTGGTGGCCGATATCTCTCCAGGAGAGGAGTGCGCGCGATGGCAATCCATCACTTCGATCCGACAGTGTACTACACCGCAATAGGAACCTATCCGCCAGTCCTGCACATCGCTGACGGCGATACTGTCGAGACGACGACCGTTGATGCTCGCGGGCGCAACCGGGAAGGTGTTACCGTAGCGGAGCGGGGCAATCCGCAGACCGGCCCCTTCTTCATCACCGGCGCAGAGCCGGGCGACACCCTTGCCGTCCACTTCGATCGCCTGCGGCCCAATCGACGCACTGGCTGGAGCCGACAGGTCATCGCGCCCAACGTCATTGAGCCAGAGCTCGTACGCAACCTGCCACCAGATCCGGATGAGGATCTCGCTGAATGGGATGTCGATCTCGAGACATGGACTGCGACCCTGATTCGGCCGGAGACATCCCTGGGCCGCCTTTGCCTGCCGCTCGACCCTATGCTCGGCTGTTTTGGGGTTGCCCCACCGCGCGGTCAGGCGATCTCAACTGCCACGGCCTCTACCCACGGCGGGAACATGGATTATCGCGGCTTTCGCGAGGGGGTGACGGTATACCTGCCGGTCGCCGTTCCCGGTGCGCTCCTCTTCGTCGGCGACGGCCATGCCCTCCAGGGGGATGGAGAAATCATCGGCACTGGGATCGAGATCTCCTTCGACGTTCGGTTCACGGTCCACCTGCTGAAGGGGAAGACGATTCACTGGCCTCGCGCGGAGAACGATGTCGAGCTCATGACCGTCGGGAATGCCCGTCCGCTCGACCAGGCCCTCCAGCATGCGACAAGCGAGATGATGCGCTGGCTAGCCGAGGACTTCGCCCTGGATGCCCGGGAGGCGTCTCTACTCCTGGGGCAGTGCGTCCGCTACGATATCGGGAACGTCTTTGACCCGGCCTACACTGTGGTCTGCAAGATCGCGAAGGAGCTCCTCCCCCGGCGCATATGACCCGGGGGAAGAGCCCCGACCAGAGGATTCCCAATCGCGGCGGCGGATCAGGCGTGGACTCGTGTCGAGGTTGATGGGGACGGTGCCTCTGCGGCGACGTCAACCCCGCAGTATGGGCAGACCCGCCAGTTAAGTTGCAGAAGGCGCCCGCAACTCGCACAGGGCTGCTTGAGCCGAGCCCGGCAGGTCGGGCAGACGATGAAGTCGGGTTGGACGCGGCGCTTACAGCCAGGGCACGACTGCCGCTCTTCGATGTCCTGGATCAACGATTCCTCTTCCAGTGAGCGGGCATAGGCCTCGGCGAGTGTCTCCGGTGGGCGAAGGATGGTGTACAGGATCAGGCCAGGCACGTTGAAGAGGAGCACAAGGGCAGTGGCAAGGACCTGGACCACGACATCGCGGCTCCGCTGCTGAATATCGCGGAAGGTCCAGACGACCAGGCAAAACCAGAAGGCAGCGGCATAGGCCCCGACCAGCGCGAGCACAACCTGAATAATCGTTTCGAGTCCTTGCGGCAACGTAGCCTCCGGGAGAATCAAGAATCCAGACCCCGGCCGGATCGCCTCGCGGTCACCGATCAGACCATGCCCGCCAATTGGCCGGGATACCTGCGGATCCTGCCTCCGCCACTATACCACAGGGAGCCGGGCGGCTTCACGCGGTCATTACGCGCAGACGCCCGACCTCCCCTGTCAATGGGTTGCACTCGGATGCGGCCGCGGTTACAGGACCCGCTTGGTATTCTTCTCACCGTCGAAAGTCAGCACGACCCCCTTGCCGTTCAGCACGGTCTCCAGATGGACCGGGCGTCTCCAGAGCTGGTACACATAGCGCAGGGTCTTCTCGGCATAGTCAATGTCGATCTCCTGGTCCTCGTAGAGGTGCTTGAGATACAGCTCCCGGTTCCGCCGGTAATCCCCATCCTCGACAACGATGTAGGGGAAGCCGAAGTTCGTCATGCCGGCGACGATCATATCGCGGATCTTCTGCCCGTCCTTTTCGACGATCTTCCACTCATCGCCCTCGAGCTTGTAGATGTAGAGGTCGAGGTCATCGATCACGGCCGGGGTCAGGTAGTTTCGGATAAACGAGACGTCGTTCTCCATCTCGCGGACCTCGAAGATCTTCGCCCGTCCCTGCCCCGGCATGCGTCCCAGCTCGCGCCTCTCCTCGTCGGTCGGATTGTCCCAGCGCCGCTCAATATCCTCGAAGATTCGCATGCCCACCAGGTAGGGATTCAGACTGTGGCGCGACGGCGCCAGCACATTCGCATGGAGGTGTGAGAACTCCAGGTATTCGGCATCGCTCAGATCGAGTTCGCGCATAATCCGAACGTGCCAGTAGGCGGCCCACCCTTCGTTCATAATCTTCGTCTGCATCTGCGGGACGAAGTAGAGCATCTCCGAGCGGACGATCTGAATGATGTCACGCTGCCAGTCCGCGAGGTCCGGGGCGTGCTCGGCGATGAACTGGAGCAGATCCTTGTCCGGTTCCTCGGGGAAGCGCCGTGGGGGAACAGCGGGCTCCGGCGGCGTCTCGATCCGCCGATCGAGATCGAGGAGGTCGTCGTACGGGGTCGGCAGGGACGGCCGATGGGGCTCGTGCCGCTCCTGCTCGGCGAGAGCTCGCGCCTTCTCCCGCATCTCCGGCTGTGGGTCCACGTGTTCCTGGATTGATAGAACCGCGTCAAGGAACTGTTCGACCTCCAGGCGCCCATGCTGGAACTCATAGTGACGGATGCGCTCGGCATTCAGGCTAACGCTATCGAGCATCTTCCGATTGGTCCGTCGGAAGTAGGCGTTGTGCTTGAAGAAGTCGCTGTGGCCAATGACGTGAGCAATGACCAGCTTGTTCTGGATCATCGAATTGCCTTCCATCAGGAAGGCATAGCAGGGATCGGTATTGATCACGAGTTCGTAGATCTTGCTGAGGCCGTAATCATAGAGGGTCTTGGTCTGCTGGTATGCTCGACCATGGGTCCAGTGGGAGAAGCGGCCCGGCAGTCCGTAGGCCCCGAACTCGTACATAATGCTCGGGGGGACGATTTCGAAGTAGATCGGGAAGGGATCCAGGCCGAAGCGCTCAGCGATCTGGAAGATCTGGTCAATGGCCTTCTCGATCGATGCCAGGTCAGGCGACATCATCGCGGCGCCCTCCGATCCGGAGCGCGGCCGTGGCAGGAACGGCCTCGGGGGTGATCTGCGGGCTGAAAAACTTGCGCAGGGCCGGGTGCACGTCCTTCTTGTCCGTGATGATGACCGGGATGAAGCGTTCATTCTTGATCGCCTGGAATGCGTTCATCAGCGTACTGCTCGACCGAACACCCCCTTCCCGGATCTCTCCGTAGCCGAAGACGTTGGAGACTTCGAGGAGCTTGTTGACCAGCTCGACACAGCGGCGATTATCGACATCTCCCCAGTTATCGCCGTCGGAGAAGTGGAAGGGATAGATGTTCCACGCATTCGGGTCGAAGCGCTCCTTGATGATGTCGAGCGCGAGCTGATAGGCCGAGGAGACCTTGGTGCCGCCGCTCTCGCCCAGCTTGAAGAAGGTCTCCTCATCGACCTCCTTCGCCTCAGTATGGTGGGTGATGAAGACGATGCGCACGTTGTTGTACTTGGTGCGCAGGAACTTGACCATCCAGAAATAGAATGAGCGCGAGATGTACTTCTCGAACTCGCCCATCGAGCCGGAGACATCGCGCATGGCGATGACCACGGCGTTAGTCTCGCGGCGTACGTCCGGGACCCAGATCTTGAAGCGGAGATCGTCCTCTTTGATCCGGCCGAACCGGGGGCGCCCGGCCAGTGCATTGCGCTTGATGTTCTCGAGGACCGTTCGCCGCTTATCTAGGTTGGACATAATGCCCTTCTTGGCGATCTCCGTGAAGCGGTAGGCGTCCGTTTCCATCGTCTCAGCAGTCTTCTGCTGGAGGTTCGGCAGGCCGAGATCCTCGAAGATGAGTGCCGCGATCTCGTCAACGGTTATCTCTGCCTCGTAGTAGTCGATCCCCGGCATATTGCCGGCCTGCTTGCCCTCACCTGCACCAGCCGGGCCAACCTTATCACCAGGCTGGCTTCCTCCTTCGCCCTGCCCAATGTGCTTGTTGCGCCCGAAGTCGTAGCGGAAGTGAGGAAGGTCGAGCGAGCGGATCGGCACCTTGACGATGCGGTCACCCTCGGCAGTGATGATCGCCTCTTCGCTGATGATGCCCGGCAGATTGCTTTTAATCGCCTCCTTGACCTTTTCGTTATGGCGTGCCTGGTCGATCGGCCCCTTGCGATGGAGCGACCAGTCCTGCCGTGATAGATCGAGTGTCCAGCGCATTCCGTCCCACCCCCTCGCATCTGGCGTCATCGGGCCAGCAGTGTGCCAACGTACCGGAGGAGCTCATTCGCACAGACGACACAGTAGCCCTGCTGGGAGACGAGCCGTTCGACGACATCATTAATCCGACGCAGCTGTTCGGCATCGGGCGTCTTGGTCGATGTGGTGATCTTCACGACATCCTTCAGGTCCGAGAACAGCTTCTTCT
>JADGGD010000186.1 GCA_019690095.1 Chloroflexota bacterium | reverse complement strand
GCGCTCGAAATCCGAGGAAGCGCCCCTCGCGGTTCGCCGCCAGTTCAGCGGTGGCGATCATCTCCCGGCTGGCCTGGGTGACCAGGAAGTCCTCGCGCCGGGTCGCGATCCAGCGGACCGGCCGCCCGAGGCGCTGGGTGATGATCGCCGCGACCAGATACTCCCCGTAGACTGGTCCCCGGACGCCGAATCCGCCGCCGACGTCAGGGATGATAACGCGCACCTGTTCTGGTGCCAGTTGAAGCGCTGCGGTCACGGCCCCATGGACCCGCCAGGGGGCCTGGCTGGTGCACCAGATAGTTAGGGTTCCAGCGGACTCGTCCCAGGAGGCCAGGACCCCGAGCGGTTCCATGGGAACCCCGGCTAGGCGCGGGATGGCAATGCGGGCCGAGACAATCACGTCGGCCGCCCGGAACGCCGCGTCGACGTCGCCCTCCCCCCTCTGCAGGGTGAAGGCGACGTTCGTCCCGAGCTCCGGATGGACCAGAGGAGATCGGGGATCGGCGGCTAGCTCCAGGTCCGTTACCGCCGGCAGAGGATCATACGTGACGTCGATGAGTTCGGCTGCGTCAGCGGCCAGCTCCGGCGTCTCGGCGACGACCGCGACGACCGGGGCACCGACGGTATAGACATACTCCTGGGCCAGCAGGGGGGCCGGCCAGGCGCGCGTCTCCGGACTGGTTGCTGCTGCGGGAGGTGGCGGCACATCCAGTGCAGTCAGGATGGCCAGGATGCCGGGCCGGCCAGAGACCGCCCGGGTATCGATCTGTCGAATCCGGGCGTGAGCGTGGGGTGATCGGACAAAAGCCAGGTGCAGGGTGCCGGGCAGGCGGAGGTCGGCTATATACCGTCCCTGACCGCGGATGAAGCGCACGGCCTCGGCCGCGCGGAGCGGATCACCAATCCCGCCAGATGCCGTCACTTCGGGGGAGGCACGATCCATGGGGAGGCTATCCTCAGGTCCTCGTGTGGCTTGTCGGGGTGGATTGTAGGTGCGGTCGCGGGACGGCGTCAACCCGGCCGTATGGTCTGCGGAAGCGCCCCGGAGCCGCGCAACACCGCTGATCGGCTGTCCCGGGCATAGGGCATCCGCGCAGGCTGATCGGCTGGCCAGTGCGGCGGAGAGACAACCTTTTCTCAACGTAAATTTGACCGCTCTGCAACCCCGCCTGTTTATTGTCACGCTGGTGATTGTCCAGAAGAGCCGAATCGGACATCGTGAGTTCCGATCGGCCGTCCAGGATCCCGCCTGCGGGTGCCCAGCACGCAGGAGCAGTGGGACGCAACGATGGGAGGCAACCGGGGCGTCATAGCAGCACTGGCAGCGTGCCGCAGGTGGTGAGAACCGGGGATTCCCGGGCGAGGGCCTCGGGGCGGAGGTGAGATCGATGAGGATCCTGCTCGCGGACGATGATGCGGATATGGTGGATATTACGGCGTATGCCCTGCGCCGTGAGGGATTCACGGTCCTTGTCGCAACTGATGGCTTTCAGGCCTTCCAGCGGTGGCGCTCTGACCAGCCGGACCTGGTCCTCCTTGACGTGGCCATGCCGCGCCTGAATGGCTTCGAGGTCTGCCGCCGGATCCGCCAGGTCGCCGCTACGCCGATCATCATGCTCACCGCGGCCAGTGACGAGGAGCACGTGCTCCAGGGCTTCCGGTTCGGGGCGGACGATTATGTGACGAAGCCGTTCAGTCCGAAACAGCTCGCGGTGCGCATTCGCGCCGTGCTCCGGCGCAGTCGGGCCGATGCCGCAAGTGCGGCGGGTGATCTCCGGATCGGCGAGTTCACCTTCGATACGGAGGCACACCAGGTGTGGGTGGGTAATCGGTGCGTCCAGCTCACGCCGCTGGAGTTTCGGATCTTTTACCTGCTTGCGGCGAACGCCGGGCGGGTGGTCAGCTTCCGCCGCCTGGTCGAGTACGGCTGGGGCTACGACGGCGGCGATGCCACACTGCTGAAGACGCATGTGAGCCACCTCCGGAAGAAGCTGGGTCTCCGGCGTGGCCGTCCTGAGGATATTGTCGTCGTGCACGGCGTTGGCTACAGCCTGGCCCTGGCCCGGCCGTCCCCAGAGGGCTCCGGGATGACCCCGCATGCCCTCACGGGGGAGACAGGCGGATCAGCCCTCGCTGGACACCAATGGTGATCGCCTCGGCCTTGTTGCGCGCATGCAGCTTCTGGAGGATCCGTGCGCGGCAGTTATCGATCGTCTTCGCGCTGAGGCCGAGCTTCTCAGCGATCTCGCGGCTCGTCTTGCCGGCGGCGATGAGCCGGAAGATCTCCTGCTCGCGCGGCGAAAGCTCGTCCTCGTCGGCGGTCGGGAGATCTGCCTGGTTGATCTGCTCGATGACCATTCGAGCGATCGTCGGATGGAGGACCGACTGCCCGCGGTGGATGGCGCGGATAGCATCGGCGAGATCGGCCCCTGCCGATTCCTTGAGGAGATATCCACGTGCTCCCGCCTTGAGCATGCTGAAGACGGTATAGTTGCTGTCGTGCATTGTCAGCACGAGGACCCCGGTCCGCGGGCATGCCTGGCGGATTGCCCGGGTTGCCTGGGGGCCGGGCAGTCCCGGGAGCTGCACATCCATGACCACGACATCGGGCTGGAGCTGGCGGGCAAGACGCACGGCCTCAAGGCCGTCCCCTGCCTCCCCGATAATCGCAATGTCGGGCTCTCGCTCCATGAGCGCCTTTATCCCCTGGCGCAGGATGGTGTGGTCATCGACGAGCAAGACCCGAATGCCTGACACGGATTCCTCCCGAATTGGGGAAGGTCACGCGCATGGTCGTCCCCCGGCCGGTCCTGGAGCCGACGGTAAAACTCCCTGCCGGCTGTCGGATCCGCTCCTGTGTGCCCAGCAGGCCAGGGTAGGGCGCTTCCAGGGTCAGGACCTGCTGTAGATCAAAACCGCGCCCGTTATCCCGAGTGGTCAGGGCCCGTGACCGGTTGGGGGCGGTGGAAGATGAGCCAGTGTCGCCCTGGCAGATCGGATGGACCAGCTCCACGATGGGAGGGAGCCGAGACGGGCGGCCCGGTCGCAATCCCGGCCGCGGCGCCGCTCCGGCGGTCACCACCGATCGTGCCAGCACCGGCCGGGGAGTGCGTCATCTTCCCTCGGGCGCGTCCGCGGTAACTGGCCCTCGGACCAGTCGGCTCGTGCAGTGCGCGGATCGCGGTCTTGTCTGCGCCTGCCCACGGTCGTTGTTGCCCCGTCGTGGAAGTGATCGCCGCTCGAATAGCCGGCATCATCCCCACTATATCCCGACGGGAAATTCCAGGAGAAGGGCGATGGGTAGTACTTTCGGTCAGGGAAGGATCTCCCGTGAATGTGCGGGGCGTCTCGCAGTGGTGGATTCCCCTGGCCTGCCCCGTCGACCGGCGTTACTCCCCGCGCCTGGAGCCGGGGCGGCCCGCTCGGTTCAGTGGGGCTCTCCGGAGAGAGAGGGCGTTCAAGGCGACGATGATCGTTGATGCACTCATCAGCAGGGCTCCAACGGCCGGTGGAAGCAGGATGCCCCAGCGCGCGGCCACGCCCGCGGCAAGTGGAATCGCGATGAAGTTGTAACCGGTGGCCCAGAGCAGGTTCTCAACCATCTTTCGGTAGGAGAGGCGGGCGAGGCGCAGGGCCCGGACCACGTCGAGCGGGTCGCTCTCGACCAGGATGAGATCGGCTGACTCGATGGCGACATTCGTGCCTGCACCGATCGCGATGCCCAGGTCGGCGGCGACGAGGGCTGGCGCATCGTTGATGCCGTCTCCGACGAAGGCAACCGACCGGCCCTCCGAGCGGAGGCGATGGACCAGCGCGGCCTTGTCCCCGGGGAGCACACGCGCGAAGAAGCGCGGAATTCCCAGCTCCTGGGCGACAGTTCGTGCAACGGTTTCAGCGTCTCCGGTCACCATGATTACCTGGATGCCCATACCCTGAAGGGCGGCGACTGCCTCTCGCGCAGTGGGGCGAATGCGATCGGCAAGCGCGAAGAGGGCGAGAATGGTACGATCACGGGCGAGGGCGATAACGCTGTCGCCGCGTGTCTCGGCCTCGCGCAGACCCTCTTTGAATATCGGGGAGAGCGGGAGGTCAGATCCCAGGAGCCAGGCCGGCTGTCCGACCCGATAGCGCGTGCCGCCGATTTCTCCCTCGACGCCGCTCCCGGGGATGGCACGGAAGCCATTGACTGCCTCCAGGCGGGCCCCCTGCGCCCGTGCAGCCTCGGTAATGGCGCGGGCCAGGGGATGCTCCGATAGAATCTCCAGACTTGCCGCGAGACCGAGGGCGTCGTTCACGGTTAGCCCCTCGACATACACAGCACGCACCGTGAATCGTCCCTCGGTCACGGTCCCGGTCTTGTCGAGGGCGACCACGGTGATGTTGCGTGCTCGCTCGAACGCCTCGCGATGGCGAACCAGGATGCCGTGGTGGGCCGCGAGGCCGGTCGCATTTACCACGACGAGGGGAATGGCCAGACCGAGGGCGTGGGGGCAAGCGATCACCAGGACCGTCACCGCTCGGCTCGCGGTGAAGGTGAGGTCGGCCCCGCGCAGAAGCCAGGCGGCTGTGGTCAGGGCACTGGCTGTGAGCGCGGCGATAGTGAGCCAGAAGGCGGCACGGTCCGCAAGTGCCTGGTAGTGACTGCGTGCTGACTGTGCCTCCGCGACCAGCCGCATGATCTGGCTCAGAGTAGTCGCCTCGCCAGTCCGGGTTACGGTGATCTCGAGCGCCCCCTCGCCGTTGACGGCGCCCGCGATAACCTCGTCGCCCGGTCCGCGGCGTATCGGCCGTGACTCGCCGGTCAGAAACGACTCGTCGAGACTGGAGATGCCGCGGCGCACTACGCCGTCCACAGGAACCTGCTCCCCCGGGCGCACCAGGACCAGCATCCCCGCTCTCAGCGAATCAACCGGTACATCCTCGATCTGCCCGTCGGATATGCGGTGGGCGATAGGCGGGATGAGCGCCGCCAGATGGGTAAGCGCCCGGCTTGCGCCCTGGACTGAGGTCATCTCGAGCCAGTGGCCCAACAGCATCACGTCAACGAGCGTGGCCAGCTCCCAGTAGAACGGTGCGGCCGGCAAGCCCAGGGTGACTGCGAGGCTGAATCCGAAAGCCGCGGTGATTGCCAGAGCGACGAGGGTCATCATCCCTGGCATACGCCGTCGGAGTTCGCTAATCGCCCCCTCGATGAAGACGCTGCCACCATATCCATAGATCGCAGCGGCGAGGGCGGCCTCGATCCAGCGAAGGACTGGCGCGGAGATGGCGCGGTAGCCGAGCAGGCTCTGCACCGGTTCGGCGAAATACAGGATGGGGAGGGTCAGAATCAGACTGATAATCAATCGGTTGCGGAAGGCAGCCGGGGTATGCTCGCCTGGGGCTGCGTGGCCGGCAGCGCCGCCCGGGGCGAGGTGGGGGCTGGGCGACGGCGCCGGGCCGTGGTGATGCTCCATTTTTGCCTCGGGCTTGATCTTCCCCGAGCGTCACCGGCTGCAGGCACGATGCGTCGCGGACCGGGGCGGGAAGTCCCTCTTCTGTATTATAATCGGGCTCGCGCTTCCTTCCCGTGAAGCGAGGGAGAGCATTGCGCGTGCCGTCAGGGATCCGTCGGCCTGGCGGCGTCGGGATGATTGTTTGGATTGCTGCAAGAATGTTGAGGCAGAGATATGGCTATTCTCGTTACCGGTGGTAACGGCTACATCGGTCGCTGGCTCGCGCACGAGCTTCTCGCGCACGACATCGCAGTCGTCGCCTTCGATCGGCTCGCGCCGGATCCATCTGCCCGCCCCTCTCTCCCGCCCTCGGCGCGCTACGCGGTGGGCGATATCACCGATCGAGAGGCA
>JADGGD010000185.1 GCA_019690095.1 Chloroflexota bacterium | reverse complement strand
CCGAAAGCCGCGCCATGCTCATCGTCCTGACCACGCGCGGTCGAACCCCCTACCAGGGGCGCGTCCTGCGGCCGGTCGCCGAGGCGATCGTCCGCCATGCCCCCTGCCCGGTCCTCCTGGTCCGGCCGGAGATCGCCGAGCGGGTGCGAGCGATCACCGATCTGCGGCGCATTGTCCTGCCGCTGGACGGGGCTCCCTCGTCAGCCGCGGTGATCGAGCCTGCCCTCGAGCTGGCCGCCCGCGCGGGCGCGGAGGTGGATATCCTCTTCGTAGCGGGGCCAGCGGCGCCGCCGGCCGAGCCGGGCACGCTCACCGGGCCGGTCTACGTGGACCAGCCCCAGCACGAGTGGCCGGCCTGGGCGCGGGAGTTCATCGCGCGCTTCGGGACCTCGCTCGGCCGCTACCCACCCGTGACCCGCTGCCGCCTCTTCCTGCGGCTCGGTGACCCGGCGTCAGAGATCCTCCGCTTTGCGACCGAGCGCGCCAGTGACCTGATCGTTCTGGAATGGCGCGGGCGGCTCGACCCAACCCACGCGCGAGTGGTCAAGGCAGTGCTGGCAAACGCACCCTGCCCGGTTCTCCTGCTCCGGACACGGTAGCCGGGCCGCGTCCTATGCCGGCGGGCGGCACGGGCGTTGCCCCGAACCGGCCGACTCCCCCGCGGCAAGGAGGTACCGTGCACCGCCCGGAGCCGGTGGCGGACAGGGAGATGCCCGCCTGGTATCAGCAGCCGGCCGCGGCAGTCCTGGCCGCCCTGGCGAGCTCGTGGGACGGGCTGTCCGAGGCCGAGGCGGCCAGGCGGTACGCAGTCTACGGACCCAACACCCTCCCCGGCGCGGAGGGAGCCGGGCCGCTGGCGACCCTGCTCCGGCAGGTCCTCAACCCGCTCATGGCGGTGCTCCTCGCCGCGGGCCTGGTGAGCGTGCTCGTCGCCAGCTACGCCGACGCGATTGTGATCTTCCTTGTCGTCGCCTTTGATGTGATCGTCGGGTTCATCCAGGAGTACCGGGCCGAACAAGCACTGCGGGCACTGGCCCGCCTGGCCGCACCGCGCGCGGTGGTCATCCGGAGCGGCATCGAGCGGGAGATCGATGCCCGGCTCGTCGTGCCAGGCGACGTGATCATCCTCACCGCCGGGGCCGAGGTGCCGGCTGATGCACGGCTCCTGCGCGCCGCCGACCTGCGGGTGGACGAGTCGATCCTCACCGGCGAGTCCCTGCCGGTCAGCAAGACCACCACCCCGCTCGCCGCGCCGGACCTCGCCCCGGCCGACCAGCTCGACATGGTGTTTATGGGCACAAGCGTCGTCCGCGGCCGGGGAGCCGCCGTTGTGGTCGCAACCGGCCCGCGCACCGTCCTGGGCGGCATCTCCCGGCAGATCCGGGAGGCCGGCGAGCCTGAGGTCCCCCTCTTCCGCCGCCTGCGCCGCCTGACCGGCCTTATCGCCGGGGGCACCGCCGCCGTCACGGCGCTCGTCCTTCTCCTGGGGCTTCTCCGCGGCGAGCCCCCGGCCGCCATCTTCCTCACCGCGGTTGCCACCGCCGTCGCCACCGTCCCCGAGGGCCTGCCGATCACCGTAACCCTTGCCCTGGCGGTCGGGGTCTGGCGCATGGCCCGCCGCCGCACTATCGTCCGCCGCCTGGCCGCTGTCGAGACCCTCGGAAGCTGTACGACTATCTGCACCGACAAGACCGGCACCCTCACCCGCAACGAGATGACCGTAACGGCCCTCCGCGTCGGCGGCCGCCTCTACCAGATCACCGGCGTCGGCTATGCACCGAACGGGCAGATCCTGCTGGATGGCCGCCCGGTCGACGTGCGGCAGGAACCGGGCCTGGCCCTGGCCCTCCGGATCGGGCTCCTCTGCAACGAGGCCGATCTTTACCGGGAGGATCAGCACTACCGGCCGAACGGCGATCCGACCGAGGTCGCGCTCATCGTCGCCGCCCTCAAGGGCGGGCTCGATATCGAATGGGAGCGGGAATCCCATCCCCTCCTCGACGAGATCCCGTTCGACCCCGAGCGCCAGTACATGGCCACCCTCCACGGCCGCGGGAGCTCGCGGCTCATCTTCCTGAAAGGCGCACCGGAGAGGATCATCGCGCGGTGCGACCATTCCTGGCCCGATCCGACCACGCCGTTCGACCGCACGGCCGCCCTCCGGGCGTTCGAAGAGCTCGCCCGGCAGGGCCTGCGCGTCCTTGCCCTGGCCTGCCGACCGGCCCCCCCACACCAGCGCGAGATCGATCACCACGACGTCGCATCCGGCCTCTGCTTCGTCGGGCTCGCCGGCATGATCGATCCACCCCGCCCGGAGGCCGCACCGGCCGTCGAAGCCTGCCGGGCAGCCGGCATCCGTGTCATCATGATCACCGGCGACCATCGGGTCACAGCCCGGGCGATCGCCCAGGCGATCGGGATTCTCCGCGACCCGGCGGCGCCGATCCTCGACGGACACGACCTCGCCACCCTGCCCGACCAGGCCCTGCTCGACCTGGTGCCGCGGGTGGATGTGTACGCACGGGCGCGGCCGGAGCAGAAGCTCCGGATCGTCCGCCTGCTCCAGCGGCAGGGCGAGATCGTCGCGGTCACCGGCGACGGCATCAATGACGCCCCGGCTCTCAAGCAGGCCGACATCGGCATCGCTATGGGATCAGGCACTGACGTCGCCAGGAGCGCGGCGGATATGGTGCTGGTAGACGACAACTTCGCCACCATCCCTGCGGCAGTGCGGGAAGGACGGGCCATCTTTGACAACATCCGCAAGGTCATCCTGTTCCTCATCCCCACCGGCCTCGGGCTCGTCCTGACGGTCATCGCGAGCATCCTCCTCGGCCTCCCCCTCCCCTTCCTCCCGGCCCAGGCCATCTGGATCAACCTCGTCACCAACGGCACCCAGGACATCGCCATGGCCTTCGAGCCGCCGGAGCCAGACATCGCCCGGCGGCCGCCGCGCCCCCCGACCGAGGGCATCCTGACCCCCCTTCTCGTCCGACGGATCATCCTCGTCGGCACAGTCATCGCCGCAGGCACCCTCGCCGTGTTCGCCCGCCAGGTCGCGGGCGGCGCCTCCCTCGACCGCGCCCGCGCGGTCGCGATGACCACGATGGTCCTCTACCAGAACCTCCACGTGTTCAACAGCCGCGTCCTCACCCGCTTCTTCTTCCAGGCTAACCCGCTGACCAACCCCTTCCTCTTCCTCTCAGTGCTCGGTGCACTGGCACTGCAGCTGCTTGCCCTGACCTGGTGGCCTCTGCGGCTCCTCCTGCACACCGCACCGCTGGATCCCGCGATCTGGCTGGAGATGGTCGGCGTTGCCACGACCGTCCTGCTGGCAGAAACCCTGAACGAGCTGGTCCGCCGCTGGCTGGCGCGGAGAAGCACGCCCGCCGCGCGCGGCTAGCCCGTCACGTGGCGGATGTAGCGCTCGGCCGAGCGGGCAACTGCCGCCGCCGCATCGCCCTGGACAACCCGGTCCGGCCAGCTCCCGTAGAGGCGATCGAACCGGTAGGGCGCGAGCACGGCGGCGATGCGCCGGACCTCGGCGGCCGAGAGGGGAATCATATTCGGGTAGCTGTAGAGGAAACTCACCCAACGGGTGTCGGCCGCCACCTGGGGCAGATCGCCGGAGAAGAGGACACCCCGACCAGCGGCGCCAGCCGGCCAGTACAGCACCGCCGAGCCGGGGAAGTGTCCTCCCACCCGCACCAGGGTCAGGCCCGAACCCGGTAGGGGATCAGCCATCTCGCCGTCCCAGAAGTGGATCGCCGGTGATGGACGCATCACCCACTCCCGATCGGAGCGGTGCAGCCAGATCGGTGCGCCGCCAAAGGCCTCGCTCCACTCGACCATCGCGGCGTAGAAGTGCGGATGGGAGATGGCAATCGCCGCGATCCCGCCAAGCTGCTGGACCCGGGCGACCGTCTCGGGATCGCAGAGGCTGAGCGCCTCCCAGAGCAGATTGCCGGCCGGCGTCTGGATCAGGTATGCCTGCTGGCCGATCGCGAACGACGGAACGGTAGCGATCGCCGTCAGGCCGGGCTCGACAGCGGTCAGGACGTTCGCCCTCCCCTCCGCCTTCAGCGCCTCCACCGTCGTCCAGCGCTGACCGCCGCGCCCGACGTATTGCCGCTCGTCCTCGCAGATCGGACAGCGCCCCGGCGGCTGGTCTGGCTGCCCGGGCACGGGCGCGTGCTGGACCCCGCAGGTGACGCAGATGAACGCGGTCATGCTCTGCCTCCCCGAGGCCCGATCAGGACGGCGCCCCGATGCGCTCCCGGACCGCCGCGATAATCCGGGCCGTCTCAGGAATGCCACCGTCGCGGTACATCGAGTGGACAAGCTCACCATCGACGCGCACATCGAAGGCGCCGTTGACCCACGGGACGATCTCGACCGCCGACAGCAGAAGCTGGAACTCGTTCACCAGGGCCTCGGCAAGTTGAAAGGCATACGGCTGATAGCCGCACTCCTGGCAGTAGGCGATGCTGACGCGAACCGGATGCATGGTGCAGACCTTTCCCCGCGACAGATTCCCGGCCAGTATACCGCCCGTGGACCAGAACGTGCACCGGGGCCGGCGATCAGCTCTCTATGCGGAGGAAGGGCGTGGGAAGAGAGCGGCGGCCAGGCCTCCCACCCGGCGGCGACAGCCGCCCGCTCCTTGTCTTCTGCGAGGTTTCCGACCGCGAGCGCGGCGAGCTGACCCGCGCCTTCGCTGGCTGCTCGGTGCGCCTGTTCCACCAGCCAGCCCAGGAGATCCCGCCAAAAGATCTGTCCGACGCCCGTGTGCTGTCAGTCTTCATCCACTCGCGCGTGGATGCCGACCTCCTGGCCCACCTGCCCCACGTCGGCCTGATCGCGACCCGCTCCACCGGCTTCGATCATATTGACCTCGCCGCCTGCACCGCCCGGGGCATTGTGGTCAGCAACGTCCCCCATTACGGCGAGAACACCGTCGCCGAGTTCACCTTCGCCCTGATCCTTGCCCTCACCCGCCACCTCATCGATGCGGTGGAGCGGACACGCCGCGGTGACTTTCGGCTCGCCGGCCTTGAGGGCTTCGACCTGCGCGGGAAGACCCTCGGCGTCGTCGGCGCAGGCAACATCGGTCTCCACGTCATCCGAATCGCCCGCGGCTTCGACATGACCGTCCTCGCCCACGACATCCGGCCCCATCCCCTGCTCGCCGAGGTACTTGGCTTCACCTACACCTCGCTTGACGACCTGCTGGCCCGCTCCGACATCGTCTCGCTCCACGTCCCGAGCTCGGAGGCGACCCGGAACCTCATGAACCGCGAGCGTTTCGCCCGGATGAAGCACGGGGCGATCCTGATCAACACCGCACGGGGCAACGTGGTCGACTCACCGGCCCTCCTCTGGGCGCTCCGCAAAGGGATTGTCGCCGCCGCGGCGCTGGACGTCGTCGCCGGTGAGGAGCTGATCAGCGAGGAAGCAGAGCTCCTCGAGCGGCCCGGCGCCGAGGAGCGGCTCCGGACCCTCCTCTGCGAGCACGCCCTGCTCCGCCAGCCCAACGTCATCATCACCCCGCACATGGCGTTCGATACCCGCGAGGCACTCGGGCGGATCGTCGCAACGACAATCGAGAACATCCGCGGCTTCCTCGCAGGACAGCCGATCAACGTCGTGAACCCGCCCGTGCTGGGGCACGCCCAGAACGGCTGAGGAAGGGCGACGGCTCGCCCTCGGGCTATCGGGCCTCTGCCGGCTGGTAAGTGCCCGGAACGGCGCGGAAGCTCACCGCCAGACGGTTCCAGCCGTTGATGGCCACAATCGCCATGGTCAGGTCGACCAGCTCCTTCTCGCTGAAGTGGGCGCGCGCCTGCTCGTAGAC
>JADGGD010000184.1 GCA_019690095.1 Chloroflexota bacterium | reverse complement strand
CCTCGGCATCTTCAACGTCGGCTCCGAAGGGCTGGGGGTGATGGCCTCGGTCGTTGGGATCGGCGCCCTGACTGGCTCGCTCCTGATGGCCTACTTCAGTCGGAGCCGCCGGAAGGGGCGGATCCAGGCGGTCGCCGGCACGGTGCTCGGACTCGGCCTCTTCACCTTTGGCGTGATGTGCGGCCTGCGCTTCTTCCCCGGCGCGCTGGCCGTGCTCTTCATCGTCGGCGTAGCGACCGACTTCTACTCGACGATTAACAACACCCTGATCCTGCTCAACACCGACCGCGCGCTCTACGGACGGGTGATGTCCATGTACATGATGACCTGGTCGCTTGCGCCGCTGTCGGCCGCGCCTTTCGGCACAGCGATCGACCACCTGGGCGGCTCTCTGACGATGATCCTGATCGGCGGGACGCTGACGATCTTCGTCCTTGCGATGACGCGACTGCACCCGGGCTTTCGGAAGCTGGCAGAATAACAGTCCCCTCTCCCGGGCCTGAGATGACCGGCGAAACGGTCCTCCTGCTCGGCACCGTCCACGATCCGGAGGCCCGCTTGCTCCCGTGGATCCGACGGCTTGCGGCGCCGGGGGATCCCCTGGCCGCACGGTGGGAGCGGGTGCGCCGTAACTACGCCCACGCGCTGGTCGCCGCGAGCGCCGCGACTGATCCGCGCTCACGCGCCGGGCTGGCCGCGGCCGGCTGGGAGGTGATCGACGGCGAGGACGAGGCGCACGATCGCGGCCTCCGGGCGCTGGTCCGGCGCGGGCTGACCCGCCCGGAGGAGCGCATCCACTACTGCGACCTCGACCGCCTGGTGCACTGGCTGGCGACCTTCCCAGAGGAACTGGCGGCACTCCCGGCGGTCTGGCACCGCGCCGACCTGGTGATGCTCGCCCGGAGCCCGCGCGCCTTCGCCACGCATCCCCCGTGTCAGACCCTGACCGAAGGGCCGATCAACCGTCTGATCGCGGCACGGATTGGCGTGCCAGGCGCGGATGCCTTCTCGGGCAGCTACCTGTGGAGCCGTCGGGCGGCCCGTGCAGTGAGCGAAGCGCCCGGCCCGGCTGATCTGCGCTTCTATGCTGAGGGCGTGCTGGCCCCATTTCGCGCGGGCTGCACCATCGCACGCCACAAAGTCGAGGGGCTGGAGTGGGAGACGCCGGACCAGTACATCGCGGAGATCGCACGGCTGGGCTATGCGGCCTGGCTCGAGCAGTTCCAGTCGGCGCTCCAGTGGCGGCGGCGTGTGGAGATGGCGAGCCTGTGGATCGAGGCTGTCCTCACCTGAGCGGCAGGACCTCTCTGCCTTGACACGGTGCACGGCCGGGCGTATCCTCCCGGCACCGGATAGGGACCGCCGGTCGGCGGCCCTGCCGCGCGTGTCTTTCCCGCTGGTCAGCCGGGATCACGAGCAGGAGGTGAGGAGAATGGCAGCTCCGACGACCACCAGCATCTTTGAGGAGATCGGCGTCCGGCCGGTCATCAACGCCGTCGGCCACCAGACCCTGCTGGGAGGCTCCCAGCTCTCGCCGCGCGTGCGCGCCGCTATGGAGGAGGCGAACCGCTACTACGTGGACATGGCCGAGCTCCTGGAGCGGTCCGGCCAGATCATCGCTCGCCTCCTCGGCGCCGAGGCGGCGTACGTTACGCCTGGCTGTGCCGCGGCGCTGGCCCTGGGGACCGCCGCCTGCATCGCCGGGCTCGATACCGAGGCCATGGGACGCCTGCCGGACACGACCGGCCTGAAAAACGAGGTGCTGATCCAGAAGAAGACGCGCTACAAGTACGATCGCTGTCCGACGATCGTCGGCGCACGCCTCGTCGAGGTCGGTGACGAGAGCGGCACGAGTGCCGCCCAGCTCGAGGCAGCGCTTGGCCCACGCACGGCGTGCGTCCTGTACTTCGCGCGCATGCAGGGCCAGCCAGGTGTTCTGCCACTGTCCGAGGTCGTCGAGATCGCCCACCGCCGCGGCGTACCGGTGCTGGTGGACGCGGCGGGTGAAGTCTTCCCTCTCGACTACATGAAGAGCTGGCCGGCCTCCGGAGCCGATCTCGTCGCCTACGGCTCGAAGTACTTCGGTGGGCCCAACTCGGCCGGCATCCTCTGCGGGCGCCAGGACCTGATCCAGTCCGCCGCGATCCAGGGCTTCATCGGCTTCGAGTCGACCGGCTCGCGTTCCTTCGGCCGCCCCCTGAAGCTCGACCGCCAGGAGATCATCGCGGTCGTGGTGGCGCTCCAGGAGTGGTTCGGGCTGGACCACGAGGCGCGCCTCCGCGGCTACGATCGGATGGTTCGCGCGATCGCCGAGCGGCTCCAGGGGATTCCCGCGATCACCCTGACCCCCCTGCCGGCCGGCGGGCCCGCGACCCGTCTGGAGATCGCCGTCCAGCCGCGCCCGAACGGCCGAACGGCCGCCGACGTCGCCCGGGTCCTGCGCGACGGCAACCCGAGCATTCGCCTGGGCCTCCAGGGCGATGTGCTGAGCATCAACGTGGCAACGGTGACGCCGGGGGACGAACTGGTGATCGCCGAACGTCTCCGCGGGGCGCTCTCCGCCTAAATGGTCCGGGGGCGGCCGATCGGATGCCCGGCCGCCCCCGGATGCCGCGTCAAGATAGCTCGATGGTCAGCTCCATCCAGTCTGACCAGCGCTCGCCCGCTCCCAGGACGATCAGGCCGACATCGCGGCCGCGGGCTGCCAGGTTGAAGGCGTCGGTCGGGCAGGTATAGGGCTCGAAGCAGATCGTCGGGCGCGTCGGCGGCGCGTAGACGACCCATTCGCGAAAGGTCGGGCCCGCCGAGACGCGCAGTCGCAGACCGGTGGCCGGATCCCGCAGCTCGCAGACGCTATGCCCGTCGTCTCGCTCCAGGTCGGTGTAGACGTCGTCGAGGTAGACGCTTCCAATCGGCCGCCGCGTCCGGAAGTCGCGGTCAGCCGGCACCGGGATGATCTCGCCCGTGGGGACAAGCGTTGGATCAAGCTGCCACTGCCGGCGCGCCGGCACCCGCACCTCAGTCCGGGCCCGCTCGGTGCCGGCGACCAGGGGGAGACGGAAGTAAGGGTGCCATCCGAAGCCCATCGGCATCGGATCGGGACCGGTGTTCTGGCCAACCACCTCGACCCGCAGGACAGTCCCGCGCAGGTGGAAAGTGAGCTCCAGCCGGAAGGGAAACGGAAACTGGCGCAGGGTGTCCGGATCGGATTCGACAGCGCACCGGAGAAGCGCGCCGTCGGCGGCGGCCCGCCGCTCAATGACCTGCCACCGCTTCTCCCGAACCAGCCCGTGAATCGCGTGCGGCTGACCGGCCGGGCGGTCGACTCGAATCGCGCGGCCGCCGAAGGCGGCCTGTCCGGCGCGGAGACGGTTCGGGAATGGATAGAGCACCGGCGCCCCGTACTGGGCCGGCGCAAGGGATGGGCTTTCATCTGTCGGCTGGAGGAAGGTCTCGAACGAGCGCCCGGCCAGCTCGGCGCCGAACGCGACGAGGTTCCCTCCCGCGTCGGGCACGACCCGCGCCCAGCTCAGCGCCTCCCGGTCAGCCAGGGTGATGACCTCGCCGGGCCAGAAAGGATCCGCGGTGCTCTCGACAGAAAATCGCTCGGCCATCGCCACCTCCGGGGCACAGCAGGTTGCCCCCGAGTCTAGCAGATGATCCGGGCCAGGCGGAATCACCCCGGCCGGCGCATCTCTACGCGCCGGGCGGACCGCCCGCCGACGTGACCCGGGCCGGGGCGGCGTTCGAGGGAAGCGGCGCCGGACAGCGCCGGCGGAGCTCGTCCGCGTAGTCATCGACCGCAACCCGGAGGAGTTCGCCGAAGAATGCATCGATCGCCCGGTCGACGTCGACAGCATCCATCGCCGAGAAGCGGGCGTGGCCGACCTGGTCGCGCAGGACCGCGAGCATCTGGTCCTCGAGCGTCTGATACTCGCGCAAGATATCCCCGGGCCGCAGACCCCGGCCGATGCGCTCGCGGATATGCTCGCGGACCGCGTTGCGCAGACCCGGCACGGCCCGTACCTCCTCGGGGGTGAGGCCGCGGCGCAATGCGGCGACGATCGCACCGGAGATCACCGGCAGGTGATCGAGGAGACTGCCGAAGAGCTCGGCGAAGCGAGAGCGGAACGGCTCGTCCCGCTGAAGGCGGGCGATCGTGCGCAGGACGATCTGCCGGCTGTTCCCGGTGAGCGCATCTGCGGCGAAGGCCACCGCGGGCGGCGCCGCACGGTGGATCTCCGGCAGGAGCGCCGCAGGTGGGGGACTGCCCAGGGCCCGGGCCACGGCGTGGCGGAGGGCGTCGATGTCGTAGGGCATGATCACCGCCTCGCGCACGACCGGCGCCGCGCGGGCCTCGATCGCCGCCCGCTCGGCAGTGGTGATGACGACGACCGGGATTGTATCGGTCGAAGGATTCGCGTTCAGGCGGTCGATCACATCCCAGAAACCGGGCGCGGGCGGACCAACATCCACAATCAATGCATCCGGCCGGGTGCGCGCGGCATAGGCGACCAGGTCTTCCCCCGGCGGCAGGTTCTCGACCTCGTAGCCGGCCTCGCGCAGGATCAGCTCGTCAAGCGCGCGCAGGGAGGGATCGCCCTCGGCCAGGAGGAGGCGAGGCACCTTCTTGCTCATTGTCCACCCCCGGGGCGGTTCCACCGCCGGGCTATCGCCCTCCTCGGAGCACGTTTCGGACCGCGCGGCCACGGCTGATCCGCCTGCCGCCGTGGTACACTCGTGCCAGCATCGCGCGGCGGGTGGCCGCGCGGCTCATTATCTCCCGGGCCAGGCCGGCGCCGAATGGACGCTGGCGGAGCGGCCGGGGAATCCAGGGAAAGGAACGATGGATCTGGGACTGCGGGGAAAGGTCGCACTCATCACTGGCGGCAGTCGCGGCATCGGGCGGGCAATTGCTCGGGCCTTCGCCGACGAGGGCGCTCACCTGGCGCTCTGCGCACGGGGAGCAGAAGGGCTGGAGGAAGCGGCGACCGAGCTCCGGAGCCGGGGCGTGGAGGTTGTGACCGTGGTGGCCGACACGCGGCGGCGCGCCGATGTCGAGCGCTTCGTGGCAGTGGCCGCCGAGCGGCTGGGCGGCATCGACATCCTGGTGAACAATACCGGCGGCACCCGTGGGCGGGGCCTCCTGGAGACGACCGACGATGAGTGGCAGGAGAGTGTCGAGCTGAACTTCTTCTCAGCCATGTACGCGAGCCGGGCGGTGATCCCCCATCTCCGCCGCCGCGGCGGTGGCGTCATCGTGAACATCTCCTCGATCTACGCCAACGAGCGCTCTGAAGGACAGCTCGGCTACAACGCCTTCAAGGCAGCGATGGCGGTCTTCGGCGGTCGCCTTGCCCGAGAGCTCATCCGGGACAACATCCGCGTGGTCACGGTCGCACCGGGCTCGATCCTCTTCCCAGGCGGCGGCTGGCAGCGGCGGCTCGATGCCGACCCTGAGGGGATGGCGGCCTGGATGGCACGCGAACTGCCAGCCGGGCGTTTCGGCCGTCCGGAGGAGGTCGCGAACGTGGTGGTGTTTCTGGCCTCGGAGAAAGCCTCGTGGGTGAATGGCGAGGTGGTGCGTGTGGACGGAATGCAGTCGCGCTGGGTCTTCTGACCGGGTCTTCTGAAAGGGGTGCGCCGCGTCCCTGGCCGATCTCGGCCGGCTGGACCCGTCCTCGCGCGGCGCTCCGCTCCGCAGGACGTGGTTGAGCGACGGCCAGGGACGCGGGAATCGCTCCGATCAGCGCGAGATCGTGTAGCTGATCGTGCTCATCAGGTTGTAGTTGCCGATCTGCACCAGCACGGGGCCCCGCGTCGTCGAGGAGAAGCTCACCGAGAGCTGGCCCGGCGCTGAGGCCTGACCGCCATTCGTCGAGACG
>JADGGD010000029.1 GCA_019690095.1 Chloroflexota bacterium | reverse complement strand
ACCCCTCCCTCACGCCGACCACTCGCCCGGCTCCGCTGTCGCCCAGTGCGGCCGCGCCCCTGCTCGCGACCGGGGAGCCGCGCGCACGGCCATCTCCGACCGCACCAGTGACCCCTCCAGAACCAGCACCCACGATGGCGCTCGCGATTCCGCCATCTCCATCCCCTCTGCCCCCCGCGCAAACCGGCGCCGCCAGCACGCCTGCGTCGGCCCAGCCCGGGGGATCGGGTGCCGCGAGCCCCACGCCCCGGCCCGCAGGCATGACCATCTACGCGGTGACCAACCCCAATGCTGTTCCCCTGCAGATCCACCACCTGATCACTGGCCCAGCGGGCTTCCGCTACGCCTTCGACAGCACGATCCCCCCGCGGAGCACTGCAGAATACCACCTGCGGGACATGGACCGCGTGCCCCACCCCTTCGCGGGCACAGTTACCCTGACCGCGGACAAGCCGTTTACGGCCCGGATCGTTGGCTACGACCGTCCGTGACCGCAGAGCACCCCGGCACCGCCGACCCTGGATGTGGGCCGCCCGCGGGTGGCTGTGATCCCGCTGGCTCTGCTATCCTCTGACGCGCATTCCCCGCATCGGGCGGCAGGAGCTGGAACCACTGGTCCAGTGAGGTACGGCGCTTCATGCCTGATGATGAGTTGTCCAACGCACCCGCCTGGCACGCCCTCCCGATTCACGAGGTCGCGGCGCGGCTGGCGACAGACCCGGCACGCGGCCTTACTGCCGAGGAGGCACGGCGCCGCCGCGAGCGGTGCGGCGCGAATGAGCTCGCCGCGGCACGGCCCGAGCCGTGGTGGAGAGAGGCCGGAGAGGCACTGACCGAGCCCATGGTCCTCCTCCTGATAGCGGTCGGCATCCTCTACGCGCTCCTCGGCCAGGCGGAGGATGCCCTCACCATCTTCGCCGTGATCTTCGCTGTCACGGCGATTGAGACAGCCAATGAGACGCGGGCCCGCCGGGCCATCGAGGCACTCCGGAGGCTGGATGCGCCCACCGCCGCGGTGGTCCGGGACGGCGTGCCCACGCGCATCGCCGCCCGCGACGTGGTGCCGGGCGATCTCGTCCTGCTTCAGCTCGGCGAGCGCGTGCCGGCCGACCTCCGTCTGATCGAGACCACGGCCCTGCGCATTGACGAGTCGGTCCTGACCGGCGAATCGGTGCCAGCGGTCAAGCAGGCGGATCTCGTACACCCGGCCAGGACACCAGCGGCCGACCGCCAGAACCTCGCCTTTGCCGGTACCCTGGTCACGGCCGGTCGGGGGCGCGGTCTGGTCATCGCGATCGGGCAGGCCACCGAGCTCGGGCGGACCGCCCGGCTCGCCAAGACCGCCCACGAGCCGCGAACACCGCTCCAGCAGGAACTCGCGCGGCTGGCCGGGGCTTTTCTCTGGATCGCCATCGGAGCAAGCGTGCTGATCCCGCTCGCCGGGACGCTGGTGGCCCACCAGCCGCCCCGGGAGATGCTCCTGACCGGTCTGACCCTCGCCTTCGCGACGATCCCGGAGGAACTGCCGATCCTGGCGACGATCGTCCTGGCCCTCGGCGCCCGCGCGCTCGCGCACCGGCGGGCGGTCGTTCGCCGCCTTCGGGCCGCCGAGGCGATTGGGAGCGTATCAGTCATTGCGACGGACAAGACCGGTACCCTGACTGCAAATCGCCTGAGCGTAAGCCGCCTCTTCGTCGACGGCGCTCCCTACCTGTTCCCACCGCCCGCGGTCGGGGCTGGGCTCCACCGCCTCTTTGCGGTCGCGATGATCGCGAACAGCGCTCCCAGCGAGGGAGTAGGGAACCCTGACCCGCCGATCGGTGACCCGATCGATGCCGCCGTGCTCGAGGCAGCCCGCCGCCTCGGCCTCGACACCAGCCGCATCCGTGCATCGGCGCGCGTTCATGATGAGCATCCCCTCGACGCGGCGCGGCGCGCGGTGCTGGTCGTTGCCGAGCGGGACGACGGCTGGTGGCTGGCGGCGAAGGGGGCGCCCGAGGTGATCCTCCCGGCCTGCAGCCACGTCTTCCAAAATGGTCGCCCCGAGCCGCTGGACGCGCGCGGTCGCGCGGCGCTCCTGGAGGCAGCCGCGGCGATGGCGCGCGACGGCCTCCGCGTCCTGGGCTTCGCCGACCGTCCCCTTGCAGCTGCACCCGCGGGCGGCGCGCCCCTCCCGGTCGGAGACCTGACCTTCCTGGGGCTGATCGGCCTCACGGATCCGCCGCGCCCAGAAGCGGCAGAGGCGATCGCTGCGCTCCGGGCTGCCGGCGTGCGGGTCCTCATGCTGACCGGCGACCACCCGGCGACTGCGCGGGCTGTCGCGCGCCAGGTCGGCATTCCGGCCGAGCGCATCATCCACGGCACCGAGGTCGAGACCGTCCCGGACGATGTTCTGTGGTCGACACTCGCCGCTGGTGCGGTCGTCGCGCGCGTGACGCCCGCGCAGAAGCTCCGGATCGTCCGTCTCCTCCAGGAACGGGGAGACGTTGTCGCGGTGACGGGCGACGGGGTCAACGACGCCCCCGCCCTGCGTGCGGCAACGGTGGGGATCGCGATGGGCCAGACCGGCAGTGACGTTGCCCGGGAGGCGGCCGATCTCGTCCTGACCGATGACAACCTGGCTACGATCGCCGCGGCAGTCCGCGCCGGGCGGGTTCTGTACGCCAACCTTCGCAAGGCCGTGCGCTTCTACCTGGCGGCAAAGTTCGCGCTTGTCGGCTCTGCGCTGGCCGCTGTGCTAGCCGGCCGGCCGGTCCCCTTCGCGCCGGTCCAGATCATCCTGCTGGAGCTGGTCATGGACCTCGGCGCGTCCACTACCTTCGTCGTCGAGCCCCCGGAGGACGACGTGATGGCCCGGCCGCCCCGGAACCCGCGCGGGCCTTTCCTCGATCGCTCGATGGCGCTGGCCGTCTTCGCAGGTGGGCTGACCCTCGGGCTGATTACGCTCGCGGCTTTCCTCCCGGGATGGGGGCGGGGAATTGATGACGCGCGCTCGGCCGCCTTCCTCGCCTGGATGATCGGCCACGTGGCCCTGGCAGCCCACATGCGAACGGAGCAGGACGGGCTCGCTGCAAGCCTCCGCCGCCCCAACCGATCCTTCTGGATCTGGGTTGGCGGCGTCCTCCTGCTCCTCCTCCTGGCATTCGGAGTGCCCCCACTGCGCCAGCGACTTCACCTCACGCCGCTGGCGCCAACCAGTCTGGCAGTCATCGGCACCGGTGCGCTGATCGCGCCGATGTGGTGGGAGGTGGCCCGCCAGGCCCGGCGGGGGATGCCGCGCGTCCACCGCCTGGTGCGGTGAGGATGACCGCGGGCATGTCGACCTCAACGGAATCTCCACGACTTTCCTAACGTTCTGTTCACCCTCCTCCCGTACAGTAACAGGTGGCCTGGACCGATGCCGCACGGAAGGTCTGTTTCCCTGCTGTCCCAGCAGGGACCCGAGCGCATCCAACCGTGTCCAACGCACCGGTCTAGTCCGATTGTTGAGGCTGGAATCAACCGGTCGGCGTAGGAGGATCGGGCCAGGCCATCCGGAGCGATGATAGCCGGCTGGCAGCCCGGCCGAGCGGCGAATCAGCCGGTTCTCGGTTGTGGACAACCGCACGGGCGCGTAGAGTAACCGCGTGGCCGATCCGCCGACCTGGTAGCCTTTGCCGGGCCGCGCTGATCACACAAGCAGCGGGAAGGCGTCCCCGTGGAGCCCTATCGCCAGGCGAGGGGTTCCGGGGCGATCCCGCGAACACCGGCATCCCACTGGCGAGGTTTCGAATGGAGAGCCTCGCAGTGGCGGAGCCTGCCCCTGACCTGGCCCCGGCTGACCCGGCGATTCCCACCCCCGATCCGACTCCCGGACCATCCCGGTGACTGCGGGCATCCCGCCCCGGCCGGCCGCACCCGCCGCGCGGCGGGGCCGGACCTACACGGTCGATGGCCAAGGCGGTGAAGAAGAAAGTGGCAGTCCGAGCGATCGTTATCTACCAGCACGCGCTGATTCGGGACGTGGCCGTCGGCGTCCTCCGGAACGCGGGGGTCGACGTGGCCGCCATCCACGCCCGGGATCTCAATCCTGCGACCCTCCGGGCCCTGCACCCGGACGTGCTCATCGTCGACCAGGCCGCGCGCGCCGAACTAGAGGGGATCGGCCCCGAGGTGATGCTCTGCCCCCACTCCGGCAGCTTCTCGAAGGTCATCGCGATCGGCCTGACCGACCCGACGATGGTCGTCTACTGCCGGGCGCTCGTCGAGAACGCCACGATCCAGAACCTAGTCGAGGCGGCGCTAGGGAGCTGGAAGCCCACCGATCATCCATCCCGCGAGACCCCCGAGCCCGGACCGTGATGTCCCTTTCGATACCTGGCGCGCAGAATCCGCTCATCCTGCCGATCGCCTGGCCAGGAAGCCTCCCTCATGCAGTGGGGATGCCCTGGCCTAGCAGGACAGGCGTCAACGCCCAGACGGCGGTGAGGGCCATCTTCCTGGACCGCGACGGGGTCATCAACGAGAACCGCCGCGATCACGTGAAGGAGTGGAGCGAGTTCCGCTTCCTCCCCGGGGCGGTCGAGGCGGTGGCTCGTCTGTCCCGCGCTGGCATCGCCGTCTTCGTGATCACCAACCAGGCGATCGTCAATCGGGGGCTTGTCTCGCGGCACACTGTTGATGCGATTAACGCCCGGATGGCAGGGGAGATCGCCCGCCAGGGTGGGCGCATCGAGGCGATCGCCTACTGCCCTCACCGGCCGGATGAGGAATGCGCCTGCCGTAAGCCCCGTCCTGGTCTGCTGCTCGCACTCGCGCGCCGGTACCGCCTGGATCTGAGCCGGGCCGTGATGGTGGGCGATGCCCTGACCGACATCGACGCCGGGCTCGCTGCGGGCTGTCAGGCCATCCTTGTCCTGACTGGCCGGGGAAGCGAGGAGCTTGCCCGTGCCCGGACCGCCGGGCGAAACGGCTTCCGTGTAGCGGCGGACCTGAGCGGCGCGGCCGACCTGGTGCTGGGCAGTGCGCCGCTGCGCTGAGCCAGTGAATGGTAGATCGAGAACAGCAACATCGAGAGAGGATGGAGGCACAGCCACATGCGTACGCTGGTCACCGGAGGGGCCGGCTTTATCGGCTCACACATCGTGGATCTGCTGATCGCCGAGGGACATGACGTCGCGGTGATCGATAACTTCGCGACCGGCAAACGGACGAACCTGAATCGCCGGGCCCGCTTCTACGAGATCGATATCCTCAGCCCGAGCCTCCGCCAGGTGTTCGCCGCGGTCGAGCCGGAGGTCGTCTTCCACCAGGCCGCCCAGATGTCGGTCAAGGTCTCGACGGATGACCCCCTCTACGATGCTCGGGTGAACGTGATGGGTCTGGTCAACGTGCTGGAGGCGTGCGTCGAGACCGGTGTGCGCAAGATCATCTTTGCCTCATCCGGGGCTACCTACGGCAACCCGATCTACCTGCCGATTGATGAGAACCATCCCCAGCGGCCGGAATCGCCCTACGGGATTACCAAGATGGTCGCTGAGCACTACCTGCGGTACTACGCGCGGGATCGGGGGCTGGCCTTCACCGCCCTCCGCTACGGCAACGTCTACGGGCCGCGCCAGGACGCTTACGGCGAGGCGGGGGTCGTGGCTATCTTCGCCCGTCAGCTCCTCACCGGACAGATCCCGACGATCCACTGGGACGGCGAACAGGTCCGCGATTACGTCTACGTGACCGATGTAGCCCGGGCGAACCTGCTGGCCGCCACCGCGGGCGACGGCTGCTGCTACTGCATCGGCACTGGCATCGGCACAACAGTCAATCGGCTCTACGACCTGATCTGCGCGGCGGTCGGGGTCCGGGTCACCCCCCGCCAGGCCCCGCGGCGGCCCGGCGATCTGCGAACTGCCTACTTCGACAATGCCCGGGCGGCGCGCGACCTGGGCTGGGAACCGCTCGTTCCGCTTGCAGAGGGTATTCGAATCACTGTCGAGGCGTGCCGGCGCGAGCTCGCCCCGGACGCGATCGAAGCCGCAGTCGGCTGAGACAGCAGGCCTCTGGAGCACGCACCGTCCGGAAAAGGAGTCCACAGTGCTGACCTCTCTCGCGCTCATCCTCTTCTCAGTGGCCTGCGGAGTAGGCGGCCAGGTTGCCCTCAAGATGGGCATGATCCAGGTGGGGCACATCGGCGCCCAGGCGCTCTCCCAGCCCGCCGAGCTCGTACTCCGGGTGCTGACAAGCCCGCTGGTCCTGGTCGGACTGGGGCTCTACGCGCTCGGGGCGGTCTCCTGGCTGACTGTCCTCTCGCGGGTTCCGCTCAGCTTTGCCTATCCCCTCCTGGCAACAAGCTATGCCGTCACGCCGGTGCTGGCATGGCTTCTCCTGCGCGAGAGCATTCCATCGCTCCGCTGGCTGGGGATCGCGGTCATCTGCCTGGGCGTCATCCTGGTCTCGCGGAGTTGAGGGTGGCAGTCGCACTGCGCGAGAGTGGTCTTCTGGACCACCTGCGGTACTACCTGAAAACCCAGGCCCCGGGCCCGAGCGCCTATCTCCTGCAGGGGCTGGTGACGACTGTCTGCGGCTGGATCCCCGGCCTGCCTGGCCTGCTCGCGCGGGCCCTTGCCTACCGCCTGATCCTGCGCATGGACGGCTTTGCCGCGATCGAGCGGAACGTCCGCCTGCGTCACGCCCGGGGCATCCATCTCGGGAAGAACGTCTACCTTGACGAGGGGGTATACCTTCACGCCTGTCCGGACGGAATCACGCTGGGCGACGGCACCTGCGTCATGCACGGCGCCGAACTGCACGTCTTCAACTTCCGCGACCTTCCCCATGCCTTTATCCGGATCGGGCGCGGCACGTTTATCGGCGAGTCGGTCGTGATCCGCGGGCAGGGCGGCGTGACGGTCGGCAACGATGTCCTGATCGCCCCGCTGGCCAAGATCCTCGCCGTCAATCACGTCTTCGCCGATCCAAACCGGCCGGTCATCGTTCAGGGGATCACCGGCGAGGGGATCGTGATCGAGGACGGCGCCTGGATCGGCGCGGGTGCGGCAGTCCTCGATGGGGTCCGGATCGGGGCCGGTGCGGTCATCGGTGCGAACGCGGTCGTGACGCGGGACATCCCACCGCATACCCTGGCCGTCGGGAGCCCAGCCCGGGTGATCCGGGATCTCCGCGCCGATCTGCCAGACCGCCGCGCCGCAGCATCCGTGCTCCTGACAGGGGCACCCTCGCGACCGAACGACGGCCGGTCCCCGGCCGAGAAGGAGACGCCGTGACCAGCAGATTGGAGATCAGCGAGACAGTTGTCAGCGCCCAGCTGGACGATGAGATGGTGCTCCTGGATGCGGAGCGCGGGATCTATTACGGTCTCGACCCCGTCGGCACCCGGATCTGGCAGCTCCTGGACGCGGGTCACGACGCGGAGGAGATCATCGAGCACCTGACGGCTGAGTACGATGCTGACCCTGGCCTCCTGCGTGCCGATGTCGCCGCGTTCCTGGCCCAACTCACTGCACAGGGGCTGATCCGCCACCTGGATGGTTGACCGAAGCACCCGAGCAGGAGACAGCCACAGGCTCACCGCCGCTGATCGCCTGCTCCTGAGCTGTCTGACGCGTCCGTTCGGCAGGAAGGCGGTACCGGACGGCGCCGCCGTGCAGGCAAGTGCAGCGGACTGGGACTGGGCCGCGGGGCTGGCCCTGCGGGACGGCCTGGCCGCACTTGTCTACGCCGGGCTGGGCGATCAGGAGCAGACGCTCCCCGCGGCGGTGCGCGCCCGCCTGCAGGCGGCGCACGCCGCCGCGGTACTGGCCAGCCAGACCCGGATCGCGCCGGCACTACGCCAGGCCCTCGCGGCTCTCCAGGGGGCCGGCCTGACGCCGATCGTCCTGAAAGGGGCGGCGCTCGCTCACACTGTTTACCCCCGGCCGTTCTACCGAACGATGTCCGATATTGACCTGCTTCTCCCAGCGGGCCAGATCGGACGGGCACAGGAACTCCTGGAGGGGGCTGGATTTCGCGAAGAGGCGCGTCCCGCGCGGGCGACACACCACCTGACACCGATCCGGGGCGACCGCGCGACGGTCCCTATCGAGCTCCACCACGATCTCATCCCGGCGGGAAATCCTTACACCCTGGCCGTCGATCGGGTCATCCGACGGGCGCGGACAGCGCGCCTGGGATCAATCGAAGGGCTCGTTCTCGATCCCGCGGATGCCCTGCTCCACGCCTGCATCCACCTCGCCTACACCCACCGCTACCGGTGGTATCTCCTGCGCAGCCTGGTGGATATCCTGGCACTCACCTGGCGCCATGGTGCCAGCCTGGACTGGGACGGCTTCCTTCAGACAGCAGTCACCACCCGAACCGCCGGGGCGGTCTACTGGCCGCTCCACCTCGCCCGGCGATGGCTGGAGGCCGAGGTTCCGGAGCCAGTGCTGGCACGGCTGGCGCCACCCACGCCGCTCCGCCGCCTGCTTGAGCCGATCGAGAAGCCCGGCTACCTGCTCGATCCGGAGCACCGATCGGGGAGCGGCACAGCCGTCCTGCAGACGGTGCTTCGCGACCTGTCGCTCCACACCGGCTGCCCGCCCGGCGCCCAGCTCAGAGCGGTCCTTGGAGGGCTCTTTCCCCCGCGCTCTGCCGTCGGTCACCTGCCTCCGACCGTGGCCGCGTCGCGGCTCCGCTACGGCCTGTACCTGCTCAGCCCGCGGCGCTGCCGCCGCGGGATCGCCGCTCTGCTCCAGCTCCTGGCGCCGGAGGGTAGGGAACTGTAAAGACGAGGGATGGATGGCATTCCCTGACAGGTTCACCGCAAGAGAAGAGGTGCTGATATGACGACCAACCCAGGATGGTCCTCGACTGCGGGTACAGCGGTCGATCAACACGCGGCGTCGCCGATCCTGTCGGTTATCATTCCCGCCCTGAACGAGGAGGGCGGCATCGCCAACATTATCCAGCGGGTGCAGGCTATTGAGCCATCGCTGAAGGAGGTCGGGATCGGCGGGCTCGAGGTCATCGTGGTCGATGACGGCTCGCGCGACCAGACACCGCGAATCGTGGCGAGCTTCCCGGGGGTCCGCCTGCTCCGGCATTCAGAGAACCGCGGGTACGGGGCGGCGCTTAAGACCGGCTTCGCCCACGCGCGCGGGGAACTCCTCGCCTTTCTTGATGCGGACGGCACCTACCCGCCAGAGCATTTCGCCGAGCTCTGCCGCGTCGCTATCGACCAGCGAGCCGATATCGTTGTCGGCTCGCGCCGATCCGGCGGCGTCAGCGAGATGCCCCTCCTGCGGCGGGTCGGCAACCTCCTCTGGTCCAGCCTGGTGAGCCTGATCGGCAATCAGCGGGTGGCCGACCCGGCGAGTGGGATGCGGGTACTCCGCCAGGAGATCCTCCCCCACCTTTACCCGCTCCCGGACGGGCTGAACTTCACGCCGGTCATGAGCACCCGGGCCGTCCACGAAGGGCTGAAGGTCATCGAACTCCCGATCACCTACCGTGAGCGGGTAGGCCGCTCGAAGCTGAGCATCATTCGGGACGGGAGCCGGTTCCTGAGCACGATCCTCTGGACGACGCTGGAGTACAACCCGGTCCGGGTGCTCGGCCTGATCGGGCTGGCAGCGCTGGGGCTGGCCGGCCTGATCGGCCTGACGATCATCGCACTGCGGCTTCAGGGCGTGACCGCGCTGGGTTCCTGGGGGGTCTTCGGCGTATTCAGCGCACTGGTACTCGGCGTGGCCGGTGCGAGCATCTTCGCGCTGGGTGCCACCTTTAACTACCTCGTATCGCTCTTCCACCGGAAGCGTGTGCGCGAGGGGCTCTTCGGGCGCCCGCTCTTCACCCCTTCGCTCGACCAGCACTTTGGCTGGATCGGGCTCCTCGTCGGACTGACCGGCCTGGGGCTTGCCGGCACAAGCCTGGCACTGAGCTTCTCCGGCTGGGACATCGCGCGCCTCTGGCTCTGGCTGGTCGTCAGCGCCCTGCTCTGTCTGACCGGTCTCCAGCTGGTGATCTCCTGGATTGTCATGCGGGTCCTGGAGAAGCTGAGCGAGCGCGAAGCACGCGTCGCGGAGGAGATGCGCCCTGCTACGGTGGATAGCCGGGCGTGAGAGACCGCAAGAGAAACGTGACCGCCCCCGGGCGCCAGCAGTGTGCCCGGGGGAGTGAGGATGGAACAGTATGACTGAGACGAGAAACCAGGTCGCGCCCCAGACGGAGATCCCTGAGCCACTTCGGGTTAACCTGGGTACCCGGCCGCTCAAGAAGATCGCGATGGCCAACTACCCGGACGCGGGTGCGGCGGTACGACACCTCATGCGCGCGCGGCCGCCGACCGCAGTGGACGTCTTGCTGGTGAACCCCCCGTCACCCGACGGCGGCATCTGGATCCGCACGCAGCACCGGGTCGGGCGCCGGAGCCGCGAGGAGATGGTCTGGCCCCAGGTCTCGCTCGCCCAGCACGCGGCGATGATCCACCCCGACTACTCGGTTGCGATCATCGACGCCATCGCCGAGCGGATGAGCTGGAAAGAGTTCGAGAAGCAGCTTCGAGCCTATGCCCCCCGGTACTACATCACCCAGGTCACCGCCCCGACCCTGACGAACGATATGTACGGCGTCATGCTCGCCAAGAGCCTGGGGGCGACCACCATCGCCTTCGGAACCCACGTCACGGCCATGCCGACCGAGACGCTCCGAGACTACCCGGCTCTGGACTTCGTCCTGCGCGGTGAACCGGAGCTGACTTTCCGGGAACTGATCGACGTCCTGGAGGGACGACAGGGCTCCCGCCCGGCCTGGGTCAACGCTCTGCTGACCCGGACCGATCCGGCCTGGGAGCCATCGCCCGAGCCCACCGACGGGGAGCCGCCAGACCTCTCGGCGATCAAGGGGCTGGTCTGGCGCCGCCGGGGCGAGATCACCGTGAATGCGACCCGGCCCTTTATCCCCAACCTGGACGACCTGCCGATTCCCCTCTATGATCGCCTGCCGCTGAACGCCTACCGCATGCCCCTGATCAAGGGGCCTTTCTGCTTCGTCGTGACAAGTCGCGGCTGCACCGCCGGCTGCAAGTACTGCATCAAGCACGTGTCCTACCAGTGGTCGGTCCGTCTGCTCTCGCCGGAGCGGATCATGAAGGAGCTCCGGCTCCTCTCCAACCTGGGGATTCATAACTTCCATATGTACGCCGACCTCTTCACCATTAGCCGGGCCCAGGTGGTCGAACTCTGCGAGCGCATCCTCGCCGAGGGGCTCCAGATCCGGTGGACCTGCAACAGCCGCGTTGACTACGTCGATGAGGAGATGCTGAAGCTGATGGGGAAGGCCGGCTGCTGGATGATCTCCTGGGGGATCGAGAGCGGAAATGAGATGATCCTCAAACGCGCGGCGAAGGGAGCCGACCCCAAGAAGGCCCGCCGCGCCCTCACCTGGGCTCGACAAGCCGGGATCAAGAACTGGGGGTACTTCATTATCGGCCTGCCCGGCGAGACCGTCGAGACAATCCGCCAGACGATCGATTTCGCCAAGAGCCTGCCGCTGGACCTTGCCCTGTTCCACATCGCCGCACCGTATCCGGGGACGCCGTTCTTCTTTGAGGTCGTGCAGAACGGCTGGTTCCGACCGGGCACGCGCTGGGAGGAGGTGGACATGGACAAGGGCACGGTGCTCCAGTACGAGAACCTCTCTGCAGAGGATCTCATGTACTGGCAGAAGCGCGCCTTCCGCGAGTGGGCGATGCGGCCGGGGCCGATCTGGACATACCTGAAAATGCTTGTCTCCGATACCCATACCTTCCGGCGCGCCGTCCGGGTCGGGCTGGAGCACCTTCGGTGGGCGATGACCGGCGCGGCCGAGGCTTAGGTATAGAACAGAGGACCGGGGTGCGAGTAGCTGGATGGGCATCCCGTTCCCGATCTGTCCTTCGGATCGTCCGGCAGCTTCCCCCGACCGACCGCCGCCTCGGGATCGAGGTGGCGGTACTACTCCTCGGGATCCGGCTTCTCCTGTTTCTGCTTCCCCTGGGGACGGTCCGGCGACTGCTGGCTCACCCGATCGCAGAAAGGCCGGCTGACCCGACCTACGCTGATCGAGTCAGCCGGACTACCGCCGCCCTTGCCCCGCACCTGCTTGGCAACGCCCCCTGTCTCGTCCAGGCACTCACGGTGCATGCGCTCCTGCGGCGCCACGGACAACCGTCCAGCCTTCACATCGGGGTGCGGAAGGGGGAGCGCGGCCGCCTCGAGGCGCACGCCTGGGTCGAGTGCGAAGGCTCCATCCTCATCGGCGGGCCGGCTGCGCTCGTCACTCGCTTCCAGCCACTCGCCCGGCGCGGCAGTGGGGAGTGCTCGCCCTGGACGGAGCGTCGACGGCCGGGTCAATACCCTGATCGAGGAAAGACAGGATCGCCTCAACGCCCGCGGAACAGCTCTCCACCAGGGCGATGAGGGATGAACCCACCGGATCACTGTTGTGACTGCGCTGCGGGTCCGCTAGCCTGATCGCTGTGGAGTGCGGGACGCCAGAAGACGGCGGGGAGCCGGATTGCGGTGCCCCGTATCGTGATGGATGGGACCGTGATGGATGGGAAGGAGCTTTCATGAAATCCTGGTACGCCGTACGCACCAAGCCGCGGAAGGAAACGACCGCCGCTACTCTTCTGGCCCAGCGGGGAATTGAGGTCTATCTCCCCCGGGTCCGGGTACACCGGGAACACGGGAAGCCTGCCGTGTTCGAGCCCTTCTTCCCCGGCTACCTGTTCGGACGGCTCGATCCAGAGCAGGCCGACCTCGCCCGGGCGAACTACACGCCGGGAGTCCTCTATGTCCTCGGCTACGGCGGCGAGCCATGCCCGGTCCCGGACCTGGTGGTCGCGACGATCCAGCAGCGTCTGGAGGCTGCCCGGGGACGGCCGAGCGATCTCCGGCCGGGCGAGCGGCTCCTGATCACCAGCGGTCCCCTTCGAGGGCTGGAGGCCATCTTTGACGCTCACCTATCCCCGACCGGACGGGTCCGGGTGCTGATCCGCCTGCTGAAGCGCCTGTGCCGGGCCGAGGTGCACATCAACCAGATCCGCCGTCTTGATCCCACGCCGCCCATCCTCGTCGGTTGAGGCAAGACCGCACGCGGAGGGGGAGCAGATGGCCCGGGAATGGTTGAGGGCGAGACGGTGAGCGCCATCGCCGGTCTCTACTATCCGGACGGTCGGCCAATCGATCAGCACGACCTGGACGGCATGGCCCATCTCCTGGCTCACCGCGGACCGGACGGTGGCGGCCTCTGGGTCACGGGATCAGCCGGCCTGGTGCACCGCATGCTCTGGACAACCCCCGAGTCGCTCCAGGAGCGACTGCCAGCCAGCAATGGCGATGGAACGCTCGTGATCACCGCCGACGCCCGGCTGGACAACCGGGATGAGCTGATCGACCAGCTAGGGCTGACTGACCGATCCGCTGCCGCGACCGCCGACGGCGCGCTGATCCTCGCGGCATACGAGCGCTGGGCCGATCAGTGTCCGGAGCGACTGCGCGGCGACTTCGCTTTCGCGATCTGGGACGCCCGGCGTCAGCGGCTGTTCGCCGCTCGCGATCACTTCGGGGTCCGACCCTTCTACTACGCCTTCATTCCCGAGCACGGCTTCGCCTTCGCCAGCGAGGCGAGAGCCCTCCTCGCGCTGGACTGGGTACCGCGGCGGCTGAACGAGGAGCGCATCGCCGAGCATCTGATCGCCCGCCAGTACTCCAGCGCGAGCACCTTCATCCGGGATATCCAGCGCCTTCCCCCCGGCCACCGCCTGGCCGCAGCGCGCGATGGTCTCCGGATCGATCGGTACTACCAGCTCGATCCCACCCGGGAGACCCGACTGCGCTCCGACGCCGACTACGCCGCGGCCTTCCGCGACCATCTCTCTGAGGCGGTGCGCCGCCGCCTGCGCCGTGCCTTCCCGAGCGGCTCCCTGCTGAGCGGAGGGCTCGACTCGTCGGCGATCACCTGCCTGGCCCGACAGCTGACCGATAGCACCTCCATGGGACAGTGGCCTACCTTCTCGGCAATCCACGATCGGGTGACCACCTGTGACGAGAGCCGCTATATTACTGCCATCCTGAAATGCGGGGGGTTTCACGCTCACTACTTCTGGCCCGACCGGGTCAGCCCGCTTCTCGACCTCGAGCGGGTCCTGTGGCACGTCGACGGGCCGACTGTTGGCGGGAATCTCTACATCGACTGGGGCATCTACTGTCTGGCCCGGCAGGATGGGATCCGCATCCTCCTGGACGGCTTCGACGGCGACAGCACGATCTCCCACGGCCTTGGCTATCTGGTCGAGCTGGCAACTGCTGGGCGATGGGGAGCACTCGCCCGGGAGGTGATCCCGTACGCCCGGGCCCTTGGCGAGCCGTGGGGACACGTCATGGCAAGCTGGCTCTGGGCGTACGGCCTGAAGCCGCGGCTAACCCACGCATCGGCCGCGCGGCGTGCAGGTGCAGTGCTTCGGAGCCTTCAGCGGCACGTCTCGCATACTGCCAACCATACTGCCGACGGGGAGCAGTCAGCACTCCTCCGACCCGATTTCCTCCAGCGCACCGGCCTTCTCGAGCACCGTCAATCTCTGGCGGCCTGTCCCCCGCGGACCGAGCGGGAGCACCACTACCGACGCCTCACCGATCCTGGCCTGGTAACCGTCCTCGAGGTCCTCGATCACGCCGCTGCTGCCTGGGGGATCGAGGTGCGCTTCCCATTCTGGGACCGCCCCCTGGTCGAGTTCTGCCTCTCATTACCAGCCGAGCAGAAGATCCGCCGCGGCTGGACCCGGTTTGTAATGCGTCAGGCCCTGGAGGGGATTCTCCCCCCGGAGGTCCAGTGGCGCCCCGGCAAGACCGATCACCACGACGGGTTCGCAACCGGCCTGCTGACATTCGAGCGACAACGCCTCGCGGAGATAGTTGCACGGCCGCCGAGGATTATCGCCGAGTGGATCGATCTCGGGGAACTCCGGGGCCGATTTGCACGGTGCGTGTCAGGAGGTGCGACACCGGCTGACCTCGACAGCGTCTGGCAGGTCGTATCCTTAGCCCTGTGGCTGCACTCCTCCGGGCTGGCCTCCTGAAGACCCCGGAATTAAGTAAGGAGGTGATGATGACAATGGATAGAAAAAAGAAGCCCTGGACGACTCCCCGTCTGACCGTCTACGGTCCGGTCGAGGAGATCACTCGCCAGGGCAGTGTGCCGAACGCGGATGTCCCGTACGGGAACAACAACACGGCCTACCCGCCCCACAGCTAGTCGCTCTGCTGGTGCCCCCGGCGGGGTCCTTCTCGGTGCCGGCTGGCGGGAGGCGTTAGCCGACGCGGGAGCAACGGTCCGCGCGGCTATCCAGCCAGCCGACACCGGGGGCATCGGCAACCCCAGCCACCAGCCCTGACCACGAGCCAGTCCCCAGGTACGGCAGCCACAGCGCTAAGGACACGCGACCGGATACGCTCTGGTCCCACCGGACAAACGCAGTGAACCCGGAGAAGAAACAACAGAGATGCGGCACTACGAAGCCTACGGACTCACGCTCCAGTCCGATCTCCCGCTCCCGGCGGTCCCCGCGGTGCACAGATCACCACCGGAAGTGGTAATACGATGGGGATACGTCCCGGTGCCGCGGCGATCGGCGGACGGCGAGACGGTGCACATCCAACCTGGCGGTCAGGAAGCCTACTGCTCCTGGGAGCACGCCGGGCGCTTCGTCGTACGCAGCGGGCGGGAGATCGTTATCGATCCCGCACCGGATGCCGAGGATGCAGTTATCCTCCTGGCGGTGCTCGGCACCTGCCTCGCGCTCCTTCTGCACCAGCGCGGTCTGCTGGTGCTGCACGGAAGCGGGGTCATCATCGCCGATCGAGCGGTGATGTTTCTCGGTGCCAAGGGGGCTGGCAAGTCTACCATGGCCGCGGCGCTGTACGCGGCCGGCTGCCCGTTCCTGGCCGATGATATCATCGCGATTGATCCGCGCGTTGGGTCCGCACCTCAGGTCTTCCCGGGCTTTCCTCTCGTCAAGCTCTGGCCGGATGCAGCGGAGGCATCACTCCGGCTGGACCCGATACAACTGCCTTACCTGGCCCCCGGGTATGACAAGCGAGCCTGCTCGGTCGCCATGCCGCCCGGCTGGCAGTCTTTCCCACTCGGGGGGATCTATGCCCTTGCCGACGGTCCGGAGCCGCGGCTGATCCCGCTCTCCCCGCGTGAGGCGGTGGTTGAGCTGATTCGTCACTCCTACGCCGCGCGCTTCGGCCAGAACTTGCTGAGCGGAGCGGGGGCTGCGCGCCACCTCGAGCAGTGCACGCGGGTTGTGCACGCCGCGCCGGTGTACCGGTGCGAGCGCCCGCGCCTGCTCCCCACCCTCCCGTTGGCAGCAGCGCACATCATCCAGTCCTGTCAATCACTAGTGCTATGCTGACTGCGCGATCGCATGCGGCAGCCGGGGGTGGGGCCGCGGCAGGACCCCGCCGTTTCCTGATCTCCCTCGCCCAGGTGTGGTGGACAGTCCGTCTGCTCCAGACAGCCGCCCCCGGCTGGTCCACAGCGTGGCTGGTCCTGCTCACCGCCCAGGGACTGCTCCCGATTGCCACGATCTCCCTGATCCGCCTTCTGGTGAACAGCATCGCCGCTCCCGGGAGCGGCCGCGACACGGGTGGGCTCGGCTCTCTCCCACCTCTCCCGCTGATCGCTCTGACAGCGGCAGCCATGCTGGCCGGCGAGGGCCTGAAAAGCATCACCGAGTGGGTCCGGACGGCCCAGAGCGAACTCTTTCAGGACCACGTGAGCGCCTTGATTCACCAGAAGTCAGCTACGGTGGATCTGGCTTTCTACGAGTCGCCCGAGTACTACGATCGACTCCACCGCGCCCGGAGCGATGCGGGCAGCCGCTCTCTTGTACTCCTTGATAGCCTCGGGAGCACCCTTCAGAGCAGCATCACTCTCCTGGCAATGGTAGCAGTCCTGGCTCCCTACGGCCTGGCTCTTCCCCTGATTCTCGCCGCCAGCACGGGACCGGCGTTTGCCGTGGTCCTGCAGTTTAATCGTCGGTATCACCGCTGGTGGGAGGCGACGACCGTCGAGCGCCGGTGGCTCCACTACTACGATCTGATGCTCACCCACGGAGCCGCCGCCGCCGAGGTCCGGCTGTTTGAGTTAGGACCGTACCTGGAGGCGGCATACCGACGGCTCCGCCGGCGGCTCCGGCGCGAGCGCCTGGTCCTCGCCCGCGACCAGGGAGGAGCACGCTTCCTGGCCGGCGGGCTCGGGATCGCGGTGACCGGCGGCGCGGTAGCCTGGATGGCTGCACGCGTCACTCACGGCACAGCAACTCTGGGCGACCTCGCCCTCTTCTACCAGGCCTTCAGCCAGGGGCAGGGGCTTCTACGCGCACTCCTGGCAGGCGCGGGTCAGCTCCACGGCGCCAGCCTCTTCCTCTCTCATCTCCGTGAGTTTCTGAACCTGGAGGGACAGATTACCGACCCGATCCAGCCGCGGCCGGTTCCGACATCCTCTCACCCTGGCCTCCGGCTTCACCAGATCACCTTCCGCTATCCGGGCAGCACGCGGCCGGTCCTGCGCGACTTCGAGCTCACCATTCCTCCCGGGACCATTGCTGCGATCGTCGGTCCCAACGGGGCGGGCAAGAGTACTCTTGTCAAGCTCATCTGCCGCTTCTACGACCCCGAGGTCGGGCGGGTCGAGCTCGATGGTGTGGATATCCGTCAGCTACCGGTCCGGGAGCTGCGGCGGATGATCACGGTCCTCTTCCAGTTCCCGCAGTACTACACAGCAACGATCGCCGAGAACATCGCCATCGGAGACCTCGCGGCTTGCCCGCCGCGCGCAGCTATCGAGGAGGCAGCCCGACTGGCCGGGGCCGATGAGATCATCGCCCGTCTGCCGGCTGGCTACGATACCCTCCTGGGAAAGGACTTCACCGGCGGGACCGAGCTCAGCGGGGGAGAACTCCAGCGGATCGCCCTGGCCCGGGCATTCGTCCGCCAGGCGCCGATCCTCATCCTCGATGAGCCGACAAGCTTCATGGATCCGTGGGCGGAAGCCGCGTGGCTGGAACGATTCCGGGAGCTGGCCCGTGGGCGCACCGTGCTGATCATCACTCATCGCCCCACGACCGCCATGTATGCCGATACCATCCACGTGATGCAGGGGGGACAGATTATCGAGACGGGAACGCACGCGGAGTTGCTGGCCCGGGGAGGGCTCTACGCTCGGGCATGGCGGGAGCAGCACCCTGCGTGCACCCCGGAGGCCCGGCTGATCGGAGGGCGAACGTGACTGTAGAACACGCCGCGGCACCCGGTGCCTCTCTGCTCTCCGCCCCACACCCGTCGGCCCGATCATCCGGCCGTCCACGCCGACGGCTCGAGAGCTGGCACCTCCTGACCGGGATGCTCGTCGCACTGGATGCAGGCGCCCTCGGCGCCGCCGTCGCACTGGCATACCTCCTCCGGTTCAAGGCCGGCCTGCCAATGCTGGAGACCCCCCCTCACCGCATCTCCTTCTATACCTCCATCGCCTTCTGGGCCATCCCGGTCTGGCTCGGTCTATTCGCGCTCTACCGGCTCTACAACCGTCACCGGATCTTCAACGGCTTTCACGAATATACCCGCGTGGTCAATGCCTGCACGACCGGCATTCTGGTACTGGTCGTGATGAGCTTCCTCGACCTGACCCTGGTGATCTCGCGGGGATGGCTACTCCTCACCTGGCTGCTGGCAATCCTGCTGGTCAGCACGGTCCGCTTCGGGGTCCGACGGGCGCTCCGCCTCCTCCGTCAGCGGGGGATCTTCCAGGTTCCGACGATCATCCTGGGGGCCAACGAGGAAGGACGGGCGCTCGCCGAGCAATTCCTCGCCGATCGCGGGGCGGGCACTCGGGTCCTTGGCTTCATCGATCCAGCAGTGCCGCCGGGAACGACAGTGCTGGGCGACCTCCGGGTGCTGGGGGGACTGGCCGAGCTCGAGCAGGCGGTCCGGGAGCAAGACGTTCGGGAGGTCATCATCGCTACGACTGCGCTTTCCCGCCACCAGCTCCTCGAGGTCTACCGGATCCTCGGGCATAACGAGAACGTCGAGCTCCGTCTCTCCTCCGGTCTCTTTGAGATCCTGACCACAGGGGTCCGGGTCCAGGAAATCAGCTGTGTCCCGCTGATGACGCCCCAGCGGATCCGGATTACCGAGGTCGACGCTTTCCTCAAGCTCGTACTCGATTACGTCGGGGCGACACTCGGCCTTATCGCCTTCAGCCCGGTTATGGCGCTGATCGCGCTCATGATCAAGCTGGACTCGCCCGGCCCGATCCTGCACCGCCGGCGGGTCCTGGGCCGCTCCGGCAAGGTCTTCGACGCGCTCAAGTTCCGGACCATGGTCGTGGATGCCGATGCGATCCTCGCCGCAAACCCATCCCTGCGGGCGGCATTCGAGCAGGGATACAAGCTGAAGGACGATCCGCGCGTGACCCGTGTTGGACGCTTCCTTCGGCGAACGAGCCTGGATGAGCTTCCCCAGCTCTTTAATGTCCTCCGCGGGCAGATGAGCCTGGTCGGGCCGCGCATAATCACGCCGGAGGAAGCGCCGCGCTACGGGAAATGGCAGCTCAACCTCCTGACAGTCAAGCCTGGCATGACCGGCCCCTGGCAGGTCGCCGGGCGGAGCGAGATTCCGTACGAGGAGCGCGTCCGCCTGAGTATGCACTACATCCGGAACTACAGCATCTGGCTCGATCTGGGCATTCTGATTCGAACAGTCCTCGTGGTCCTGCAGGGCAAGGGTGCCTACTGAGCCCGGCTCCGTTCTAGCCGAGAGAAAGCGAGGGCAGACATGTCAACCCGCAAGATTCGTGTCGGCGTCATCGGCGTTGGCCGCATGGGCGAACGACACTGCCGCGTCTACGCCACTTTGAAGGATGTCGACCTGATCGGGGTCAGCGACCGCTCGCCCGACCGCGGTCTCGCGGTCGCCGCGCGCTACGGAGTGGAGTATTTCCCCCGCACCGCCGATCTCATCGCCCAGGTCGATGCGGTGAGCGTGGTCACCCCGACCGATGCCCACTACGCCGTCGCCGCGGACTGTCTCCGCCAGGGGGTTCACGTACTGGTCGAGAAACCCCTCGCGGCGTGCGTCAGCGAGGCGCGCGAGCTGGTGCATCTGGCGAGCCGAACCGGCCGTGTCCTTCAGGTCGGCCACATCGAGCGCTTCAACCCGGCCTTTCTCGAACTCCAGAGCGTGATCGCGGATACTCCGATCATCGCCGCGGACCTCCGGCGTCTCAGCCCTTTTGATTCGAGCAATACCGATGTGGACGTGGTCTTCGATCTCATGATCCACGATATTGACCTCGCCCTTGCCTTGCTCGGTGATCAGATCGTCGATCTTCACGCGGTCGGCCGACCGGCGCGGACCCCGTCCATCGATTATGCCCTGGCGACCCTCACCACGGCCAGCGGGACGATTGTGACCCTGACCGCCTCACGCGTGACCGAGCAGAAGGTCCGGGTGATCGAGATCACGGCAGATGGAGCCTACATCCAGGCTGACCTGATGAATAAGAGCATCTGCATCCATCGACGGACCCTGCCGGAGTTCGTCGCCAATCACCAGCGTCCCCTGCGGTATCGCCAGGAGAGCTTCGTCGAGTGGATCCACATCCCGACCGCCGAACCACTCCTGCTCGAGCTCGAGGATTTCGTCTGCTGCGTCCGCGATGGGCAGATACCGCGGGTGACCGGCGAGGATGGGCTGCGTGCCCTCGAGCTGGCAACCCTCATCCGTTCCCGCCTTGGTCAGCCCGCCGCCCTGGTTGCGGCGACGGCGGGGCGTTGAGCGAGCCATCTGCGATTTTGCTGCCCCGGCTGGCTGATCCTTCCCACGAGGTGATTCGACCGTGAAAGTCCTCTCGGTTGTCGGAGCGCGACCGGAGTTCATCCAGGCGGCACCGGTGACCCGGGCCCTTCGCCAGCGTCACCAGGAAGTGCTCGTCCATACCGGCCAGCATTACGACGACCTGATGTCGCGGGTCTTTTTCCAGGACCTGGCGATCCCGGAGCCGGACTACAACCTGGGGGTTGGCTCAGGCCCACACGGGCGTCAGACCGGGGATATGCTGGCTCGCCTGGAGGAAGTCCTGTTGATCGAGCAACCAGACCTGGTGATCGTCCGGGGTGACACCAACTCTACGCTGGCCGGAGCACTCGCTGCAGCGAAGCTCCACATTCCCCTCGCTCATATCGAGGCCGGCGCCCGGAGCTTTGACCGGAGCATGCCCGAGGAGATCAACCGGCTGGTTGCCGACCGGGTTGCTGACCTGCTCTTCTGCATTGCCCCGAGCGCGGTCGAGAATCTGGCCCGCGAGGGGATCACCACGGGCGTCCACTACGTTGGCGATGTGATGTATGATGCGGTCCTGACCTTCCTGCCCCGCGCCCGGGAGCGCTCGACTATCCTCGCACGCCTCGGGGTTGCGCCGCGCGGGTATATTCTGGCCACGGTCCATCGGGCCGCGAATACCGACAATCCACGCGCGCTCGAGCGGATCGTGACAACCCTGGCTACCCTCGATGAGCCGGTCGTCTTCCCGATCCACCCGCGGACCCGGAAGGCGCTGGCGCATCTCGGCACGACCTTCCCCCCTCATGTCCGGGCGATCGAGCCGGTGGGCTATCTGGATATGCTTGCCCTGGAGGACAGTGCGCGGGTCATCGTCACCGACTCCGGCGGGGTCACCCGTGAGGCTTACTTCCTTGGCATCCCCTGCGTGACCCTGCGCGAGGAGACCGAGCACGTCGAGACGGTTATCTACGGCTGGAACACCCTGGCCGGGACCGATCCAGTGCGGATCCGGGCCGCCATCGCGCACGCCCGACCGGCCAGCGCGCGCCCGCCGGTCTTTGGGGATGGCACTGCCGCGGAGGCGATTGTCACACTTCTCAAGCGTGCGCCTATCCCTTCGCATCGGCCTGCTCACCCCTGCCAACATGCGGCCGGCAGGCTGCTCGAAGGATCGCTCGACCGGTAGACAGGATCCTGGAATCGCCCACCACCGACCGGCGAAACGAGCCGATCGCTCTATCACGCGACCACCTTATCGCTCGCGCTCCGGGCGTGACCCGGGAGGTAACAGCTATGGAGATGCTCCACCCCATGCACCAAACCATCCGCAACCTGCTCCGCCCATTGAGAGGACGGGAGCGCCGCCCGCCGGCCCAGCTGCTCGCCATCCTCCTGCTCGCCCTGGTGAGCCTCGGGACACTCACGGTTCCCGCGCGGTCCCAGACCCTCGATCTGGCCCCGGCGAGCGAGCCGATCCTGGTCGTCCTCAACAGTTCCGCGTCCAGCCCGTTCGGCCCCTACCTGACTGAGATCCTTCGGGCTGAAGGCATCACCGCGTTCCAGACCGAGCAACTGGCCAACCTCACCAGCACCTACCTGGCCAGCTTCCCCATTGTTATCCTTACCCCGACGACCCTGAGCGCGGCGCAGGTAACGCTCTTCACATCGTATGTGTCAGGCGGAGGCACCCTGATCGCACTCCGCCCGGACCCCCAGCTCGCCCCGGTGTTTGGCCTAACGCCCGCCGCCGGGACGACCACGGACGGCTACATTCTGGTGAACGCCGCAAGCCCGGTCGGAGCCGGCGTCGCGAGCCAAACCCTGCAGTTCCATGGGACGGCAGATCACTACACCCTGAACGGGGCCACGGTGGTCGCGACAGTCTACAGCGATGCCACAACCGCTACTCCTTACCCGGCAGTCGTATTGAGTACGTTTGGCACTGGTCGCGCGGCCGCCTTCACCTACGACCTGGCCCAGAGCATCGCTCTCACCCGCCAGGGGAATCCCGCCACTGCCGGCACCGATGTAGATGGAGATGGGGTGATCCGGACGATCGAAGGGTTTATCGGATGGGATAACCTCGATCGCCTCGCCATTCCCCAGGCGGATGAGCAGCAGCGTCTGCTCAGCAACCTGATCGTCTACCTGGGCAAACAGACGATGCCCATCCCACGCCTCTGGTACTTCCCCACGGCGGCGGAACGCTCGCTGATCGTCCTTACCGGGGACGATCACGGTCAGCCAACCTCGACCTTCCAGACCATGGCAAACGATGTGGCCCAACGCGGCGGCCGTATGACCTTCTATCTCTCGCGCTACGGGTTCCTGGCTGCCGCAGCCGAGCAGTCCCTGTGGAACCAGGGGTTCGAGTTCGGCCTCCATCCCTACGGCTACCAGGACGGCCAGACCCTGGCCCAGGGATACGCCAGTGCCCTGAGCTGGTTCCTCGGCCAGGGCTATCTCGGACCATCCAATACCGTTCGCACCCACATGATTGAGTGGCAGGGGTGGGTTGATGCCGCTCGCATCGAACAGCAGTACGGAATGCGGCTCGATACCAACTTCTACCTCTGGGGTCCCTGGCTCCAGAGGTCAAACGGCCAGTGGGTCTGCGCCGGATATGTGAACGGCAGTGGTCTCCCCTTGCCCTTTGTCGACCAGACCGGGGCCATCATCCCTCTCTACCAGCAGGCCACCGAACTCGTGGACGAGCAGATGATCGCCGGTATCGCCAGCAGTTACTGCAACCTGTCCCAGGACCAGGCACTGACGCTCTCCGAACAGTTCCTTGACCAGAGCCAGGCCGGCTTCTATTCGGCGATTACCGTGCAGGCACATACCGACTACTACCTCGGCAGTACTTCGCAGTGGCTCCAGGGGCTTCTCTCCTACGCCCAGACAAAGGGGATCCCGGTCTGGACCGCCTCGCGGTGGGCCAGCTTCGTCCAGGCCCGGCATGACGCAGCGATCAGCAATCTTAGCTGGAACCCGGTGGGCCACCAGCTCTCATTCCAGGTGGGGTCGACGGTGGGGGAACCAACCCTGACCATCCTGGTGCCCGCGGATGTACAGGGCTTCCCGATCACGGCAGCCACGGTCGACGGGGTACCGGTCTCGACTACCCCGATGACCGTGAAGGGGCTCGCGTACATGAGCCTGCCGGTCAGCTCCGGAACCCACACGGTCACCGTGAGCTACAGCACCACCGCGACTGTGACAAGTACGCCGACCAGCACGCCAACAGCGACAGCGACAGCCACGGCAACAGCAACCCCGACCGTGACACCCACTGCTACGGTCAACCCAAGCCAGATCCTCTTCAGCGACGGATTTGAGGGTGGGAGCTTCGCCACGGACGGCTGGACTCTTGATGTATCCGGCACCGGTTCCACCGCTCAGATCGTGACCACGCCGGTATGGTCCGGAAGCAAGGCAGCCCGGTTCACCACCCAGACTCAACAGAACGGCGAGCGGGCGTTTGCCGAGGCAAGTCTGACCTGGCCATCCTCCCAGGTCGTCGAGGCGACGGCCATGATCCAGCCAAACATCTCTACCATCCAGTACTTCAGCCGCGTCTTCAGCCTCGACACCCAGGGGCCTCACTCGTGGGGTCCCCGTGCGGCCTTCGCCCTCGGCCCGGGCACCTTCGGCACGATCTACACGACTCGTGATGGCGCGATGAACTACGTTGACACGGGCGTCCCCTATCAGTCCGGCCAGTGGTACCAGCTCGCACTCCTGGTGGACTACCGGGAGGTCAATCCCATCTTCACCTTCCAGATCAACGGCACGACTGTGCTCTCGGTAACCGATACCACCACCGGTAGTGACACCGACCGTCCTGCCTTGATCGTGGTCGGCTTCGGTCCGGGCGCCTGGGGCACGAACGCCGGCACAGTCGTGGCCGATGCGGTGACAGCCTGGAACGCCGCCAGCCTGCCTACCCCCACTCCCACGGCGACGGCGACGGCAACCCCGACCCGGACCGCTACTCCGACCCGCACGCCCACACCGACCGCGACCGCCACACCCTGCACGGCCGGCTGTACCCCGACACCAACCAGCACCACGCCGCCAACCCCTGGCTCCGCGCTGACCTTCACCCCAACGCCAACAGCGACGCCCTGCACGACCTGCACGGCGACCGCCACTCCGACCGCAACGAGCACCCCGACACCCTGCACGACCTGCACCGCCACCCCTACGCCGACCCCGACCGCTACCCGGACCCCGACGGCAACACCGATTCCGCCGCCGATCACGACCAATCTGATTGATACAACGGTGGGGGACTTTGCCGCCTGCGGCATTCCTGCCGGTCTCGCCGCCACCGACTTCGCCGGGGGCGAACTCCGCCTGGCCGCTACTCTCGAGGATGCTTTTGATACCTCCCTCTCCTCCTCTACCTGGCTCTGGGGCACCTGGAACGGCTCAAGTTACACCCCTGCGCCGAGTGCCGGCATCCTGCCCGTCCAGTCTGCCTCCGGCAGTGCCTGGATTCGCTCGGCAGCCAGCTTCACCCAGCAGACCCTGGCGGCCTATGTCTCCTTTGGCTCCGGGCCGTGGGAACACGTCGGCTTCGGTGATGACGGATTCACCTCACGCTACGCTATCCTCAGTACCTTCAATGACGGAACAACCCTGTACGCCCGCACCTACCTCAATGGCACTGAGACCCGGACCCCGATCAGCGGCATCGCTTTGAATACCTACCACGCTATCCAGATCACCTGGGGGACGAGCAGTGTTGACTACTACATTGACGGCGCTCTGGTGGCCAGCCACCCGGTGAGCATCACTGCACCGATGTACATCTACCTCTCGAATAACTCCGCAACCGCTACCCTTTACGTCGACTGGGTCCGCATTGACCAGTACCCGACGACAGCGGCTACCTACACTTCGTGCATCAAGGATGCTGGCCAGCAGGTCAGCTGGGCTAGCCTCTCCTGGCAGGGGCAGAGCCCTGCCGGCACCAGCGTGAGCTTCCAGACCCGCACCTCGCCGGATGCTGTCTCCTGGTCGGCCTGGAGTAGCCTGAGCGGCGGCCAGATTACCAGCCCGCCCGGCCGTTACCTGCAGTACGCCGCCGCGCTGATCGGCACCTCCCAGAGCTCCCCGGAGATCGATCAGGTCGTCCTGACTATCACCACGCCCACAGCAACCCCGACTGTGACGCTCACCCTCACCCCCACCCCACCACCGTCGTTTAGCCCGACGATCACAGCAACGCCAACAGGAACCCCCTCTCC
>JADGGD010000183.1 GCA_019690095.1 Chloroflexota bacterium | reverse complement strand
CAAGCGTCGGGCGCAGGTGGTCGGCATCTTCCCGAACCGGGCTGCCATCTTACGCCTGATGGGCGCGGTGCTCATGGAGCAAAACGACGAGTGGGCCACGGGCCGAAAGTACTTCAGCGCCGAGTCCATGGCCGAGATCGGCTGTGCCAGGGAGGTGACCGGCCTGCTTCACGAGGCGGCGCAGTAAGGTGGCCGGAACCACGGGGACCCGAATTTACACCACAAGCAGGGACACGACCTTCGGCCGTAGTGCACTTGAAAGCAGGTGTCTACAGTGGGAAATCGCGTGTCGGTAGTCCTCTTAGCCGCCGTACTGCTTCAGGTGACGGTAGTGGCTTACCTGTTGGCCCACCGCTCTGCATCTGCAGAAGAGACAATCAGCAACGGCCGCGCAGTCACTGTATCTACGAGGCCGGACGCTGCAAGACTTGGCCCTGACGATGCACGTGTTGCAATCATAGAGTTCGGCGATTTCCAATGTCCTTTTTGCCGTGCGCTTCACCCAACGCTCATGCAGTTTGTGCAGCAGCACCGCGATGTTAGCCTTACCTACCGATACTTTCCCCTTCCGATTCATCCGGCTGCACAGGTCATGGCATTGGCTGCTGAATGTGCGAGGAGGGAGAACAAGTTCTGGCAGGCCGCGGACGTGTTGTACTCCTTGCCGGCGGATATGAGCGAACAGCAGTTTCTCGGTGAAGGACTGCCGGAAGTCGCGAACGGAGTGGGCCTCCCTGTGGAGGGTCTAATGGGCTGCGTCCAGGACCCCAATACCGCGAGGGTAGTCAACGGCGACAAGGCGGAAGCGATGCGCTTGAACATCCTCGGTACACCGGCACTAATCATCGGAAGCAGGCTCTACGTGGGCAATCTGCCCTACAGCGAGCTACAGTCCATTTACGAGGCGAACTCCAAGTGAGGAGTGATGACCCGTGGCACAAGCGGCACTTGATTGGGTAGGCACCTCCCTGGGTCTAAGCGTCCTGACCGGCTATCTGATCTTCGGATTGCGGGTGTCAAAGCCCGCAGGACCTCCACAAGCCATGCACATGATCGCGGTACTGTCCGTCATCGGGGGGCTGGTCGGTGCGTATCTTGGTGGCGTGGTGATGAATCTAGGTACGATAATTCATGGTTTGGTCTATCTCGTGGCTATCCGTCCCGCGTCGTTTTCGCTTTACTCCGGACTGCTGGGTGGCGGCGTCGTATGGTGGGTCCTGTGCCGAAGGGCACGCGTCGATCCGTGGTACTTACTCGATGTCGCGACATTCGCCGTCGTGCAGGGGATTGTCGCTGTCCGTGTGGTGCAATTCGCCCTTCGTACAAGACTCGGTCTGCCGGCCGACGTGCTTGGCGGACATTATCACCCCGTTGCACTTTACGACGCGGGCGGGGCGCTGGCAGCACTTGCCCTGGCGTGGACAATCGGACGCAGGAAAGGGTCGCCGCTCATGCCCGTCTGGCTATTGTTTTACTCGGGGTTGAGGTGCATCGTGACGGATCCGTGCACGCTGGGCAGCGTCGTTGTGCCCGTTGTCCAGAGCACGTTTTGGGGTTGGCAGGCGGTGACAGGGCCCCAGCTTGCGTCGTTCGAAGCGGCGTTATTCTCAGCAGTTTGGTGTACCGTGATCAGGGGCACGCGCTCGCCTCACGTCATCTATAGGGAGGTTGCGGCGTGCACGGGACACCCGGCAGACGACGCCGGTTGAGCCGCGTCGCCGCGCTCATCGGGTATTCGGCACCACTGTGGACGTTGGTCGGTGCGATGTTGGTCGGCGCGGTGCTCCTCAGCACCGCCACGGGCTCGCCGACACTTCGAGACCTAGGCATCTGGGTTGGTGACGCCGTGCCGGCGCTTGCCGGCGTGACGGCGGCCGGCGTGTTTCTGCCCGAATCCGCGGCCTCGCTCATGGAGGTCACGGCAGCGACGTCCCGTGGCCTGAACTGGCTCTGGCGAGCGCGGTTGGCATTGGCTCTCGCCTGCGCCACGCTGGTCTCGGCCGCTGGCTACCTGCTCCGTGAGGGGTTGGACGCACGCACCGCCCTTCTCGCCTTGCCAACCGGATGGGGGGACGCGGCCGTCTTCGCAGCACTCGGCAGCTATCTCCTTGCACGCACGAGCTCCTTCCCGGCGGCGGCCGTCGGATGCCTCGCCGCTTGGTTCGCGGCGGCCATGCTCGGCATTCGTCCTCCGTTCGGAGGGGACGCCGCCGCGATCGCCACGCCGCTCTCCGTGTATTTCCGAGGCGCCACGTCGGTCGAATGGGGCAATCGCCTCGTCTGGGGAGTCGTCGCGGTCCTCCTGCTCCGCGCGACGCGCGTCCAGCTGCGCGCACCCGAGCGACTGCTTCGGGGAGGCGACGAGTGAGATGAGGCGCAGGACACTCCTCGCCGTCGTAGGCGCGGGTCTGCTGCAGGAGATTCGCCTTCACGCACGGTCGGCCGGGTTTTGGGTGGTCCTCGTGGTGAGCCTCATGTACGCCGTTCCCGAAACCGTCCGCGCCCACACCTTCTTGCGAGTGGCCACGGCAGCGGGGGGCTGGCTCAGGATCATCCTCCCGATTGGCATGGGATTTGTGTGGGTTACGTCCGCGACGCGGGACCGCCGGTTTTGGGTCGAAGAACTCGAGGCAGCGACACCGACGCCGACCGTTCTCCTGCGCACCGGACGCCTCATGGGCGGGCTTGCGCTTGCGCTCGTGATCGGAGTCCTCTCAGCCACGATCGCGATCGTTGCCTCACTGGTCGTTTCGCGTCCCACCGGGTTGCCGGGCGACATGGCCATCCTCGGGTTGTGGGTCGCCGGACCGCTCTTCGCGTGGTGGGCGGCCTGCGCCCTGGTCTCCCGGTTGCCGGGAGTCTGGCCCTACGTCGCCATCCTTGCCCTCGGCGCCATCTCCGTCACGTCCCGGGGACCGTACTCTCCGAGCTTCGCGCCTTTCGCGGTGGCGGAGACCGTCATCGTCACCCCGGACGAGGCTCGCACGCTCCTCGTCCACCGGGCGCTCTGCCTTGCGGCCGGGGCCGCCATCGTGGCGGCGAGCGCGACGCGTGGGCGGGGCTCCGCAGTCTGGTGCGCGCGAGGTCTCGTGGTCGCGGTCGCACTTCTGCTGGCGGCTGCGTCGTTTCCGGGGTGGACGGTCGTCCGGTCGGCCGTAGTCACCCAGGAGGCAAGCCCGGACTGGGCGGAACGCGCCGAGCTGAGCGGGCGGTGGACGCTTTCGTCGGAACAGGGCCTGGACGTCTGGCTCTCGCGGGCGCACGCCGGGCGGCACGTCCAGGTGGCACGGACCGTGGCGGCGCTTCGGAGTATCGACGGAGGGACGCCGGAGGAGTTGACGGTGGTCGAGGTGCCAGACGATGTGGGGCCACATCTTGCGGGCACGACGCTTCTTGTGCCAGAGCGCGTGTTTCGCGACGGAGCATCGGACGCCGCGCTGCGCCAGCGGCTCGTCGAGGCCTGGACCTTTGCGCACGAGGGCATGAGCACCGTTGCCGCGGACCTCCTGTACGGGAGGTACTATACGCAGTACGTGCAGTGGGTCTACGCATCCCGCATCGGCTCGCCGGACCTCGCGGCCGAGATTGCGCAAGCGCGAACACGCCATACGGTCGCGGCGGCGCTTTGGGATCGCTTCGGTGACCGAGTCGACCCAGTGCAACTCGAGCAGGGCGCCGACCGGTGGCTCGATGAAGCGTACGCCCTGTTTCGGGAACGTGCCAGCTCCGGCGGGATGGTCAGCGATGAAGCCATGGCGGCGACCGCTGTCGAGGCCTTTGAGCGAGCCGGGCTCGCGTCCACGCTCGAACACGCGGGGAAATGAGGGGCAGGTGGTCTGAATGGTCATCGTGGAGGGTCTCTGCAAGACGTACCGCGGGGGCGTGCGGGCGCTTGACAACGTCAGCTTCCGGTGCAACGTGGGCACGTTCGGCCTTCTCGGCCACAACGGCGCGGGCAAGACGACGCTGATGCGGATCCTGGGGAGTCTCGTGCAGGCGGACGCGGGGCGTGCGAGCGTGTTCGGCGTCCCGGTTGAAAGAGCGGAGGAGATCCGGGCGATGCTCGGCTACCTGCCCCAGCGATTCGGTTTCTATCCGCAGCTCACGGTGCGCGAGACGCTGGAATTCTTTGCGGTGCTGAAGAAGGTGGCATCTCGCGCTCGAATCGACGAGGTGATCGAGGTGGCAGGACTCGGCGACCTCGTCGGGCGCCGGGCTGGTTCGCTCTCTGGAGGGATGCGCCAGCGCCTCGGGATCGCGGTGGCCCTCTTGAACGACCCGAGGCTCCTGATCGTCGATGAACCCACGGCTGGTCTCGACCCTGTCGCGAGGGCGGACTTTCGCCAGATGCTGAGCGCGCTCCCGGGCAAGCGTGTCGTGATCCTCTCGACCCACATCGTCGAGGACGTGACGCTCGCGGCCTCGCGGCTTGCGGTGCTTCACCGGGGGCGTCTCCTGTTCGCGGGCACGACGTCCGAGCTGGCTTCCGCCGCCGAAGGCCATGCCTGGGAAGCGCGCGTCCCCACCACGGAGATCGAGCGCCTGCGCGCGACCCACGCGATCACGTCAGCCGTGCGGGACGGCGACACGGTCTTCGTCAGGTGCGTGGGCGAGCCGCTGCCGGGCCTGAGCCCCAGACCGGCCACGACCGAGGACGGCCTCATCCTTCTCACTCGTGCGGCGGAATCCGCCCCTCGCGTCGACCCCTGAGCGGTTGAAGTCCCTTTCCGACTCCTGCGCATCAGGATCGGCGGCAGGCGGATACGGGCGAGGAAGAGGCCGACGTGCGAGCGGGTGCAATCCTGCCTTGCCGCTTCCGCCAAGTCCCCCTCGCATCGCGATGGCCGCCGCGTCAACCGCTTACAAAGCCGACGCGGGAGGTGGGCATGAACGCGCAGGCCGGTCCGGCCGCCAGATAGTCGCGCGTCATGGCGTAGGCCCGGGCGCGCGAGCCTCCGCAGACGTCCCGGTAGGCGCAGCGGCCGCACTTGCCCTTCAGCAGGCCGGGGTCGCGGAGACTGCGGAACACGACGCTGTCGCGGTTGTCAGCGCCGGAATCAAGCTGACCCACTTTCGCCGGCCATGAACTGACCCACCCCCCAGCAAAGACACCTTCCGGATCCGGCCAAGGAACGGGAGATCCCGTCGGAAGCATGCTGCGAGGTGGTGTACAGTTAGGCTTCTCCCTGCACAGTTGCCAGGTAGTCGTTGATGGTGTCCATGGGGCGCCTGCCCATATTCCGGTACCTGCGGTGCGGCCGCTCGCAGTTGTAGTGGTGAAGCCAACGGTTGGAGTTGACCCGGTTTCGTGGACAGTCAGAGGGCTGCGGTATGGCCGGACAGCGTATGGGGTTCGTGATCGCGTGCGCGCCACCTCCTCTCAAACTCCTCGGGCGTGAGGTAATCCAGCGCGGAGTGGCGGCGCTGGCGGTTGTAGAAGATCTCGACGTAGTCGAAGATGGCCGCCTTCGGTTCCCGGCGTGTCCGCCAGCGCCGTCGGTCGAGGCACTCCGTCTGCAGGCTGGCATCGAAGCTTTCCGCTACAGCGTTGTCCAGTGCGTCGCCGACGGTGCCCATCGAGCCGACCAGGCCGGCTTCCTCGAGTCGCCGGCTGAAGGCGAGCGCGGTGTACTGGGCGCCGTGGTCGGAGTGGTGGATGGTGCCGGTTTGGGTCGGCGACGCCGCACGGCCATGCTCACCGCGTCCACCACCAGCTCCGCCACGGGCCGTTCCCCCATGGCCCAGCCCACCACCTTCCGCGAGAAGGCGTCCAGCACGACGGCCACGTACAGCCAACCCTCGTCCGTCGGATGCTGGGGTCAGGTCGGCCACCCAGATCCGGTCGGGCGCCTCGGCCACAAAGCGACGAAGAGCCGCCGGCGCGGGTCTCGCCGGGTGCATCCGCGAGGACTCCG
>JADGGD010000182.1 GCA_019690095.1 Chloroflexota bacterium | reverse complement strand
TACGCCTACATCGACGGCACCTGCGAGGGCTGGCTGCCGCGCGGCGAGGTCATTGTTGACGTGGCCCGCGGCTTCGAGTACGAGCCCCTGCGGACCCGGGTCACGATCGAGCCGGGCCAGCAAACGCTGACCCTGCGTCTCCGCCGCTGGACCGACCTGAATGCCCAGCGCTGGTTCAGCGGCGATACCCATGTCCACTTCCTCTCCACCCAGGGAGCCCACCTCGAGGCGAGCGGCGAGGACCTGAATGTGGTGAACCTGCTCCTGTCGCAGTGGGGGCACCTGTTCACCAGCACCGAGGAGTTTACCGGCCGGCCCAGCGTCTCGTCTGACGGGCGGACGATCGTCTACGCCACCCAGGAGAACCGCCAGCACCTCCTCGGCCACCTGACCCTGCTTGGCCTGAAGCGGCCGGTGATGCCGTGGTGCACCGATGGGCCGGCGGAGGCCGAGCTGGGCGGGACCCTCGAGGCCACCATGGCCGATTGGGCCGACCGCTGTCACGCCCAGGGGGGGATGGTCATTCTTCCGCACTTGCCCAATCCGAATGGCGAGCCGGCCGCCCTCATCGCCACCGGGCGGGTGGACGGCGTCGAGATGATCCGGTTCAATCCCTACTACCATCTGGAGTACTATCGCTACCTGAACTGTGGCTATCGCCTGCCGCTGGTGGGCGGGACTGACAAGATGACCAGCGAGGTCCCGGTCGGGCTGTACCGCACCTACGTCTACATTCCGCCCGAGGAGGATTTCAGCTACGAGAGCTGGTGCCGCAATCTCGCCCGTGGGCGCACCTTCCTGAGCGCTGGTCCGATCCTCTGGTTCACTGTGGACGGCCACCAGATCGGTGATACAGTCCACCTGTCCGGCGGCGGCACGGTCGAGGTGGAGGCGCGGGCCGAGTCGATCTTTCCGATCCACTGCCTGGAGATCATTCGCGAGGGGAAGGTTGTCGAGGCGGCCCAGGCGCCGAAGGGCACGCGGCGGCTCGCACTCCGGACGCGCCTGCGGATCGACCGCGATACCTGGCTGGCAGCGCGGGTCGGCGGTCCCGCCTACGACCGCGCGGTCCCGCACCGCGACGTCTGGCAGCGCGGCCTCTTCGCCCACACCTCACCGATCTACGTCACCTGCGGCACGGAGTGGCATATGATCGATCCGCCGACCGTGCACTACATGCTCACCCTGATCGATGGAAGCCTGACCTACATCCGCGAGCTGGCGCCGCGCTATCCGGCCGGCACGGTGACGCACCATCACGGCGAGGCCGATCACCAGGCCTATCTGGAGCGGCCGTTCCTGGAGGCGCGCGAGGCTCTGCACCGCCGTCTGCACGAGCACGGGATCGCCCATTAGAGCAGCGATCAGCCGCTCAATGGGCGGTGACCGCCGTTGCGCATCAAACAGTGCGCGACGGTGTGCACGTGGTGTGCACATGGAAGGAGCCGGCCGGAGGACCGCCCGCGGATTCACGGACACAGGAGGGGATGCCATGCAGAGCGAACCCAGCCCGTATGCCGCGCCATCGCTGATTGCCGAGATCGATGCCGAGGTCGTCCCGCCAGGGGCGGTTGCCCTCTGGTGGCTCGGCCAGGCGAGCTTTGTCCTCAAGGCGCGTGATGTGATCATCTACATTGATCCGTACCTGCAGCGGTCTGCACACCGCCTCTCGCCGCCCCCATTCCCGCCGGACGCAGTCACCCATGCCGATCTCGTGCTGGTCACCCACGACCACATCGATCACGTGGATCCGGACGCCCTGCCGGGGATCGCGGCGGCCTCGCCGCGCGCGCGCTTCATCGCGCCCCGGCCCATCTGCGCGCGGGTCGCCGGACTGGTTGGGAGCACCGAGCGGGTTATTCCGGCGGTCGCCGACGAGCCGCTGACGCTGATGGTTCGCGGGACGCCGGTCGAGGTGCGGCCAGTGCCGGCCCGGCACGAGGAGTTCGACCTTACCGATCAGGGCTATCCGTACCTCGGCTACTCGGTGCGCGTTGACGGTGTCTGCGTTCACCACAGCGGCGATACAATCCCGTATGAGGGGCAGATCGAGCGGGTCAGGGCGCACGGCGTCGATGTGGCGCTCTTGCCGATCAACGGCCGCGACTTCTTCCGCACGCGCTCAGGGACTATCGGTAATTTTGATTATCGCGAAGCGGCGGAGTTCGCTGTCCAGATCGGGGCGGCGGTGGTGGTCCCCATGCACTACGGCATGTTCCGGGGGAATACAGTGCCGCCGGGCTACTTCGTGACCTACCTCCACGAGTTCCACCCGGAGCAGGCCGTCCATATTATGGGGCGCTTCGGCAAGTATGTCCATCTCGGACGGCGAGCTCCCTGACCGGCCTCAGCCACCGCGTGCCGACACCAGGCGGGTATACACCACCCGCCGCTGATCGTAATTGTGGCTCGCGCGGTCGAAGGTGCCGGAGCAGGTGATCAGGTTGAGCCGCGGCTCGGGCGCATCGCCGAAGATCTCATCCAGCGGCGCGTTGTCGTAGGGATAGACCGCGACGCGGGTAACGACGAAGGTAAGCCACTGCTTCCCCGGCATCTCCACTTCAACGGTGTCGCCGGGGACCAGCTTGCTCAGATTCCAGAATACCGCGGCGCCGTAGCGGGCCGAGTCAAGGTGGCCGTCGATGACCGCGTTGCCGGGCTGGCCCGGTAACGGCCCGCCCGCGTACCACCCCACCCGAAATGGCGTCGACGGCGTCGCCATCGCGCCGGTCGGATCAAGCCCGACCGCCTCGACCGGTGCGTTCACCCCGATCCGGGGGATGCGCAGGGTGATCGGCCCATCCGACCGGTGCGGGATGCCGTCGGTACTGGTAGCGTGGGGCGTCGGCGTGGGCGTGGGCGCGAACAGCTGTGCCACGACCGTTGCGCGGGCGAGGACCACCGTCACGTCGACTGTCGGGGTGGGCGGCACCGGCGGCGGGCCCGGTGTCGGCGTCGCCGTGGGAACGGCGCCCAGGCGTGCGGCGGGCACCGCAGTGGGCGTGGCCGATGGGGCAGGGGACGGCGCCGCCGCAGACGATCCGGCAGACGCGGCCCGCCACAGGAGAACCAGCGCCAGCAGGAGCGCTGGAAGCAGGACCAGGAGGACCGCCAGGCGCGGCGGCTCTCCGGCGATTCTCGGCCGCCGCTCCGGCGGTAGATCAGTCGTCTGCCTCACCCTCTTCCCCTCCGTGCCGGTCGCATCTGGAGCGAGCGGGCAGCCGGTTCAGCCGTGCCGCAGCCGGACCGGCCGACCGCCCTTCTGAAAAAAGTATATGCGGCCGATCGGCTGCGCGGAAGGCCGATCCTCCTCCCGCCGTCTGTATCCCCCGGATATCCCCCCGGCGCATGGGCCATGCGTGCCATCGACGCGAGAGAATACCCTGCCGATCATGGGTCATGGACCGACCGCGCGGCTGGGCCGCGTCGATGGCGCAGTCAGCCGGCCCCGGTCGAACGCCGCGATACATATTCTTTTTAAGGAGAAGCAGGGATGATGTCAGCGAGCTTGCGAATGCGAAGACGACACATCGCCGCCTGGGCTCGCCCGCGCGCACGGCGGTCGCGGCCGCACCGCGCGCGGCCGTCCGAGCTCACGGCGGTCGCGGCAGCCCTTCTGGCCGGCGGCTGGCTTGATCGCCTCGGCATCCCTCTTTCCCCGCCGCATCCTCCCGCTCCGGCTCCACGGCTGGCCAGTTCACGGTGTGAAGGGGGATGATGCCGATGTCCGCGACCTTCAATCCGCTGGACCCGAGGACTTGTCCCTCGACCATGCCGGCCGACCAGGGGCCGGTACAGCCAGAGCCGACCATCGGCTTTACACCGCTCCAGCTCCTCTTCCTCGCCCGCCTGAAGGATCTCTGCCGTCTGCGTCAGACGACGGCGGTCCTGCCGATCGCGCCCGCCATGCTCCGCCTGATCGATTTCGCGATCTACTCGACCTACTGCGACTGCCGGGCGCTCGCGGTCGGCGACGAGGCCGAGCTGATCCTCGCACGTCTGCGCCGCTAGAACGCGGCATACCGGCGCCTGACGGAACGGTATGTTGCCGGTCCGTGCCTCTGTCCCGGCCGCTTCCATCCCCGGAGTAGCCCGTTGGTCCTGCACGGGAGTGGAACATTTTCCTATGTTCAAACCGGGTTCTTTATCCGATCCTTGAGAGGAAAGATGGTAAGCTCCCGGGCGTGAGAGCCGTCCCGCCGCGCCGCGTGCGACTGCGGCCGGTCCTGAGCAAGGAGGGGGCGGCACTGACGGGGACTTCCGCGCTGTTCCGGTCGACTGCGCGGCAGGTGTCCGTGCATCTGCGGGCTCACCAGAGGATCAGCTATCCCGTCGTTACGGCAGAGAGGAAGGAAATGGCATTGCCGCCGGTGTCCGGGCGGGCTGCAGCATCCGATCAGGTCGGTTCTACCACCCCGACCGGGCTGACCGATGATCCCCTCCCACCGTTGGCTCGAACCAGCCGCTGGCTGATCCTCGGCGTGATCCTCCTGGGCCTCATCATCGCCCTTGCGACGGCCTGGTTCGTGGACCGCCAGGTCACCGCCCTGATGCTCGATGACGTGACCCTGCGGGCCATTGATCAGGTCGAGCTGGGGATCCAGGGACTGGTGACCGCCGATGACCTGGCGCCGCCCCACAGCGAGGCCCAGCTGGCTGGCCTTGCCGCCCGTCTCGCGCCGCTTCTGCCGATCCTCCACCGAAATGGCGTCATTCGCCTCAATATCTTTGCCCGGGACGGCACGATCGTCTACTCGGACGCCCCCGGCCTCATCGGGCGGCGACCAGAACCGGACACGGACCTGCTCCAGCAGGGGATGGCGGGAAGGATCGGCCGCGAGATCTCGGCGCTCGACGGCCCGGAGAACGCCGACCTGCGGGGCCGGTTCAGCGGGGCCCTGGAAGTCTACGTCCCGATCCGTGTGAACGGGCAGGTCATCGGGGTCTACGAGCTGTACCAGGACCTCGCACCGGTGGAGCGGGTGCGCCCGGCCGTCTGGAGTACGGTTCTCGGCGTGCTCATTCCCCTGTTCCTGGCCCTGGGCATCCTGGCCCGCGAGGCAAGCAGCCGGGTCGCGCGCGAGCAGGCCGAGCGGGAGATCCTGCTCCGGCAGGCCGCCGAGGCGGATACACTGCGGCGGTTGGATCGCCTCAAGAGCGAGCTCCTGAGCGCGGTGTCGCACGAGCTGCGCACCCCCCTGACCATTGTCCACGGCTACGCCGAGCTGCTCGCCGCGCGCACCGAGCGCTATGATACCGAGGAGATCCGCGAGATTGCCCAGGAGATCCGTCGGGGAGCGGCTCTCATGACCCGCGTCGTCGACGACCTGGGTGACTACTGTCGGGTCGAGCGGGGGCGTCTGCGCCTGGATCCTCGGGAGATCGACGTGCGGGATGTCGTGAGTGAGACCATCGAGATTTTCCGCCGCCAGCGCGGCGGTGATCGGCTCGATCCAGCATTCCCGCCGGAGCCGGTCGTTGCCCGCGCCGACCCGGTCCGGATTACCCAGGTTGTCTCGAACCTTATCGCGAATGCCCTGCGGTATGCGCCGACCGGACCCATCCACGTGCGGGTTGCCCGTGAGGACGACAGTGCACTGATTGAGGTTCGCGACCACGGGCCGGGGATCTCCCCAGAGGCGCTTCCCCACATCTGGGAGATGTACTACCGGGCGCCGGAGGTGGTCTCCTCGATCGCCGGGACCGGCATCGGGCTGGCTCTGGTCAAGAGCCTGGTCGATGCCCATGGGGGAACAGTCGAGGCTGAGAGCACCCCCGGCCAGGGCGCCGTCTTCCGGGTCCGCCTCCCTGTCCAGGGGCCGGATCGGCCAGGAACCGGTGTGCCCCTGACCACGAACGGGCGACTGGATCACCTGCCGGCACCCGCCCCCGGGACTGCCGCCCTGCCCTCCAGCCCAACTGTAACGGAA
>JADGGD010000181.1 GCA_019690095.1 Chloroflexota bacterium | reverse complement strand
ACCTTAGCCTTCGTCGGCAGTTGCTTTTGTGTATACTTCACTGGGGTAGTGGTGACCGGGGTGGAGATGTTTCGGAAGACCCTGGATGAGGGGATCGCCGGGGACAATATTGGCTGTCTGCTGCGGGGGGTTGAGCGGGATGAGGTCGAGCGGGGGCAGGTGCTGGCCAAGCCGGGCTCGATCACCCCGCACCAGAAGTTTGCGGCGACGGTCTATGTCCTCTCGAAGGAGGAGGGGGGGCGGCACACGCCGTTCTTCAGTGGGTATCGGCCGCAGTTCTACTTTCGGACGACGGATGTGACGGGGACGATCCAGCTGCCGAGCGGGGTGGAGATGGTGATGCCGGGGGACAATGTGTCCCTGACGGTGGAGCTGATCGTGCCGGTGGCGATGGAGGAGGGGCTGCGCTTCGCCATTCGGGAGGGCGGCCGCACCGTCGGCGCAGGCGTCGTCACCCAGATCCTGGAGTAGCAGCATGCCGCGACAGAGAATCCGAATCCGATTGAAGGCGTATGATCATAAGATCCTGGACCAGTCGGCGGCCCAGATCGTTGAGACCGCAGAACGCATGGGGGCACGGGTAGCGGGTCCGATCCCGCTCCCGACCCGCATCGAGAAGTTCTGCGTGATCCGTTCACCGCACATCGATAAGGACTCGCGGGAACAGTTCGAGATTCGGACCCACAAGCGCCTGATCGATATTCTCGAACCAACCCCGAAGACGGTGAACGCGCTGATGGGGCTAACGCTGCCGGCCGGGGTCGATATCGAGATCAAGCTGTAGGTGACCTATGCCACTGGGCATCCTCGGCCGCAAGCGCGGCATGACCACGATCTTTTCACCAGACGGCAGAGCGATCCCGGTCACGGTGCTGGAGGCCGGGCCGTGCTACGTCACCCAGGTCCGCACACCGGAGCGCGATGGCTACAGCGCGGTTCAGCTCGGCTTCGAGGAGGCAAAGCGCCTCAACAAGCCGGAGCGGGGCCATCTGAAGAACCTGCCGCCGCTCCGCCACCTGCGCGAGTTCCGCATCGCGCCGGAGAATGCGCCTCCGGTGGGCCAGAAGATCGATGTGGGGATCTTCAGCGTCGGAGAGCGGGTTGACGTGATCGGCACCTCGAAGGGGCGTGGATTTGCCGGTGTCGTGAAGCGCCACCACTTCCGCGGCGGCCCAAAGACACACGGCCAGTCCGATCGCCACCGGGCACCGGGCTCGATCGGGGCGACGACTTCGCCAGGCCGCGTGCTCAAGGGGACGCGAATGGCCGGCCATATGGGGGCTCGGCGCGTGACCGTGAAGAATCTGCGGGTCGTGCGAGCCGATCCCGAGCGGAACCTGCTCCTGGTCGAAGGGGCAGTGCCGGGACCGATCACCGGCCTGGTGATGATTCGCAAGACCCACGAACAGGGATAGGGTCGATAGGTCGGGCTCCTTCCAGCGGGTAGTCTGGAAGATTTCCCTTGAGCAAGTAACGCTGGTCTTGTATAATAACAAATCGTGGCTCTCGTTTCCCGCCTTTTCCGCGGTGATCGAGCGGTGCCCCGAGGAGTGCGGTCGTGCAAGTACCGGTCTATGACATGGCTGGCAAGATTGTCGGCGAGACCGAGCTGAACGAGGCGGTATTTGGTGTCCCCTTCAACGAGGGGCTGGTTCACCAGGCCGTCATTCGTTATCTCGCCAACCAGCGGGTGGGGACGGCGAACACCCGTCGCCGCTCCGAGGTGTCGGGCGGAGGACGGAAGCCGTGGCGCCAGAAGGGCACGGGGCGGGCCCGCCAGGGCAGTATCCGGGCCCCGCAGTGGCGAGGCGGAGGAGTGGTCTTCGGTCCGCATCCACGCGACTATCGCCAGGACATGCCGCTGAAGATGCGCCGGCAGGCACTGCGGTGCGCGCTCTCGCAGCGCGCCCGTGAGGGAGCAATTCGCGTTCTCGATGCGCTCACAATCGAACGGCCGAAGACCAAGACCATGGTGCAGATCCTGAATGCCCACGGCCTTGATCGCGGGGCGCTGGTGGTAACGCCGGAGGTCGATCAGAACGTGTACCTGTCCGCCCGGAATATTCCTGGGGTCCAGGCAACGTTCGCCAGCGAGCTGAACATCTACGATGTGGTGCGGCATCCGGTGATCCTGATCCCTCTTGAAGCGGTGCGCCGGCTCGAGCAACGGCTCGCGGCGGCCAGCTAAACCGGGAGCCCGCCGGTACGGATGTACCTGGCGGGCTTTCATGCGAGGGATGAATGATGGAGCTGTACGATATCCTGCGTCGGCCGGTTATCACCGAAAAAAGCACAATGCTGCGCGAACAGAATCAGTACACGTTCGAAGTGCCGATCGACGCGACCAAGCCGATGATCCGGCAGGCGGTGGAGACCCTGTTCAAGGTCGAGGTAGCCGCGGTGAACGTCAGTCGCGTGCACGGGAAGATGCGGCGCGTCGGGCGAAGCCGGGGCCGGACCCGGAGCTGGAAGAAGGCGGTTGTGACCCTGAAGCCGGGGCACCGCATCGACGTCTTCGGCGGGACGTGAGGTCAGGGCCAGGGAGAGAGGACGATGCCGATCAAGCAGTATAAGCCCACGTCACCCGGACGGCGCGGTATGTCCGGCTATACCTTTGAGGAGATCACCAAGACCGAGCCGGAGAAGTCGCTCCTCGAGCCGCTCCGCAAGACCGGCGGCCGCAATAACCAGGGACGGATCACAACGCGCCACCGCGGCGGCGGGGCCAAGCGCATGTACCGTATCATCGACTTCAAGCGCGATCTCCGGGGTATCCCGGCGACCGTGCTCAGCATCGAGTACGACCCGAATCGCTCCGCCCGGATCGCCCTGGTCCAGTATGAGACCGGTGAGAAGCGCTACATCCTGGCCCCGCTCGGCCTGGCAGTCGGCCAGACGATCATGGCGGGTCCGGATGCGGAACTGCGCCCAGGCTGCGCCCTGCCGCTCGGGAATATCCCGCCCGGCACGATCGTTCACAATGTCGAGCTCATCCCGGGACGGGGAGGGCAGCTCGTCCGCAGCGCGGGAGCAGGGGCCCAAATCATGGCCCGCGACGGCGATTACGTTCTCCTGCGGCTCCCCTCCGGGGAGGAACGGCGGATTCACGTCCGCTGCTATGCGACGGTCGGTCAGGTCGGTAATGTCGAGCACGAGAACATCAGCCTCGGGAAGGCCGGGCGCAAGCGCCACCTGGGGATCCGCCCCACCGTGCGCGGCTCCGCGATGACCCCGCGTGATCACCCGCACGGCGGCGGCGAGGGAAAGGCCCCGATCGGCCTGCCCGGGCCCAAGACGCCGTGGGGGAAGCCGGCGCTGGGCCACCGGACGCGCAAGCGCAACAAGATCAGTAATCGCTTCATCGTGCGACGACGGAAGTGAGGGGAAGACGATGACCCGTTCTGCCAAGAAGGGCCCGTACGTCGACGTCAAGTTGCTCCGCAAGATCGAGCTGATGAACCGGACCGGTGAGAAGCGGGTCATCAAGACCTGGTCCCGCGACTCGACTATTTTTCCCCAGATGGTCGGACACACGATCGGCGTCCATGACGGGCGCCGGCACGTGCCGATCTACATCACCGAGAATATGGTCGGGCACAAGCTCGGGGAGTTCGCACCAACGCGACACTTCCGTGGACACGGCGGTGGCAAGTCGGCGGAGCGGGCGACACAGGTGAAGAGGAAAGAGTAAGGTCGGAGCGCGAGCAATGGAGGCGCGAGCGACAGCAAAATACCTCGATATCTCGCCACGCAAAATCCGCCTGGTTGCTCATGCGGTGCGTGGACGGCCGGTCCAGCAGGCGCTGGCCATGCTGCAGTTCATGCCCCAGAAAGGGGCGCGGTACCTGCGCAAGCTGATTCAGTCAGCCGTGGCGAATGCTGAAAATAACTACGCGATGGATGTTAACTCCCTGTACATCGCGACGATCCTGGTCAATCAGGGACCGACCCAGCGGCGGTACCGCCCCCGCGCACACGGGCGCGTGAGCCCGATCCGCAAGCGGTCAAGCCACGTTACCGCGATCGTCGCCGAGAAGGAGGCGCGCTAGTGGGCCAGAAGGTCCATCCGATCGGATTCCGTCTCGGGATCATCAAGGACTGGGAGGCGCACTGGTTCGCGGAGAAGGACTATACGAACCTGCTGCGCGAGGATATCACGCTTCGACGCCTGATCTCGGAACAGCTCAAGGACGCGGCGGTCTCCCGGATCGAGATCGAGCGCTCGGCAAACCAGCTGACGGTCACGATCCATACGGCCAAGCCAGGGATCGTGATCGGCCGCAGCGGGGCAAAGGTCGAGGAGCTCCGCCACCTGCTCGAGACCAAGACCGGCAAGAAGGTGCGGGTGAATATCAGCGAGATCCGCCAGCCGGAGCTGGATGCAACCCTCGTGGCCCGGAGCATTGCCGATCAGATCGAGCGGCGCGTGGCATTCCGCCGCGCGATGAAACAGGCGGTGACCCGTGCAATGCAGCGCGGCGCCAAGGGGATCAAGGTCATCGTGTCCGGACGCCTCGGCGGAGCCGAGATGTCGCGACGCGAGCGCGAGGTGGCCGGCAAGGTTCCCCTGCATACCCTGCGGGCCGATATTGATTACGGCTTTGCCGAGGCACTGACCACCTACGGTGTGATCGGCGTTAAGGTGTGGATCTTCAAGGGCGAGGTTCTTCCCCAGCCGAAGGTCCCGGCCGCGGCGGCGCCGGCCGAGGCATCGGCGGCACCCGCCGCACCAGCCCCAGCGCCGGCACCTGCTCCCGCGCCGACCGAGGGGTGAACAGCGGAGCACGGAGAGGGAGGTAGGTCAGGATGCTGATGCCCAAGCGCGTAAAGTATCGCAAGGTCCAGCGGGGGCGCTTGAAGGGGCGCGCATCGCGCGGCACGACGATCGCCTTTGGGGAATACGGGCTGGTCGCCGAAGAGCCGTGCTGGCTGGAGAGCAAGCAGATCGAAGCCGCACGGCGGGCGATGACGCATTACATCAAGCGCGGCGGACAGATCTGGATCCGCGTCTTCCCGGATAAGCCCGTGACGGCGAAACCAGCCGAGGTGCGCATGGGGGGCGGCAAGGGAGCACCGGATCACTGGGTCGCCGTGGTGAAGCCTGGTCGCGTCCTCTTCGAGATCGGCGGTGTCCCCGAGGAGACGGCCCGCGAGGCGCTCCGTCTGGCGAGCTACAAGCTCCCTATTCACACGCGCTTCGTCCAGCGGGAACAGACCGCCCGGGCCACGGGAGATGCCCAGGCCGGCGCGTCCGGTCCCTAGCACAGCCCACGGAGCCGCGGGCAGTCAGGACGGAAGGACCGGATCGGAATGAATCGGGTCGGACCCACCGGAGGAAGGAGAGCGTGAAAGCACGCGAGGCACACCGGCTCAGTGATGAGGAACTCCGCCAGAAGCTGGCCGAGGCGTACCAGGAACTCTTCAACCTGCGGTTCCAGAAGGAGACGCGCGAGCTGACCAACACCGCGCGCATCGGCCAGGTTCGCAAGGATATCGCGCGCATCAAGACGATCTTGCGAGAGCGCGAGCTGGCGCGGCTCGCCCAGGGCTGATGCCCTGCGAACCGAGGAGACCATCCCCAGCGAGAGGGGGAAGGAGCAGAACAGGAGCAGATGGCAGAATCACATCGTCCGACACTGGTCGGGCGCGTTGCCAGTAACAAGATGCAGAAAACGGTGGTCGTGGTTGTCGAGACCCGCAAGCGGCATCCGCTCTACCAGCGGATGATCCGTCAGACCAAGCGGGTGAAGGCACACGACGAGACGAACGCATGCCAGATCGGTGATCTGGTGCGGATCGAACAGACGCGCCCGCTCAGCAAGGAGAAGCACTGGCGCGTCACGGAGATTCTCGAACGGGCACGGGTCGCGCCGCCGGTCGAATAAGCTATAAGGGGGAACGCCGGAGGCCGACATCGGCCGCGGACCTGAGGCATGGACCGAGGCGCCATCGCGGCTCGTCCATGCCTCAGGTCCGGTTATCCGG
>JADGGD010000180.1 GCA_019690095.1 Chloroflexota bacterium | reverse complement strand
TCGCGGGCGCTCCCTGTACATTCCCGCGGCTGAGAGCCAGCGCGGCGATCAGGGTCACGGCAGTGATAAGAACGGCGATTCGTCGCATCGTCTCTTCCCGGTTTCTCCGGCTGTCTATTGTATGACCGAACCAATGGGAGGTGAGTGATCGGTCGAGGCCCAACGCATTGACCGAGTTTCCCGTTCCTACCGCAAGATCGAGGAGAAGACCCGATGCTTCCGACGGACCGCGTGAGCATGGAGGCTACCAGGCATCTGCCCGAGACGATTGTGTCCCGTCTCCGCTGAGGATTGTCTGTAAATCGGCGATGCGTGCCGGCAGAGCCTCACGGTTCACCGCAGCCAGATCCTGCCCATTCACGCCGCTTAGTGCACACCCAGAATCGTTGCACTTTCTCGGTGAACTCCTCCCCGGGCCAGTGAACGCTTACGAGGGGTAGAATAGGGGGCGGGGAGAGGCAGGCGGAGTCCATCTCTTTCCCTGCGTCGGGATATACAGGTGGTTGGAAAATCCGTGGTCCAGTGGGTGGAGGCTGTCGCCAGGACGGTACGTCGCCGTCTTCACGAGACTGGCCTCCTCCCGCGCCTGCTCGTGGTAGAGGTGCTCCTCCTGGCTCTACTGGGCCTGGGTAGCCTTGCCCTGATCGGTGCAGTGGCCGGCTCACTTCGAGCGAGCCGAGAGCGGGAGTGGCTACTGCTCGGCCGGAGCACTGCCCTCTCGATTGATGAGATGCTCGAGAATGGTCGATCAGCTCTGGTCGCGAGCGCAAGCCGGTACCAGGAGGATGTGGGGAGCCGGGATCCAACGCGGCTCCAGGAGATCCTCGATCAGACGGCCCGCGCAAGTCCCCTGTTTAGTCACGGGGTCGTGGTGGTTGATTCCGACCACCGTGTCCTGGCTGCCGATCAGGACCACCAGATGCTGGTTGGGCTGTCCTTTGCCCCGATTCCGCTGGCGCGTCTGGACGGATCTGGGGCCAGCTCAGTCGAGATCTGGGGAGTACGCATCGGGGACGATGGCTTTCTGGGCATGGCCGTCCCCTTTGGCGGCTCTGCCGCCGGGCCAGCAGTGGTCGGGCTGATCGGGGGACAAGACTCGCCAATCCGGCGGGTTCTGACTATGGCGGTTCGTCTCGGTCAGTCGGGGCACAGCGAACTGGTAGACCAGCAGTGTCGGGTACTCGTGACGACGGAGTCCCATCCTTTTCTCGGCCCGGGAGATCACCCTTCCTTCTGCCGCCAGAGCTGGATCCACGCCAGGGCGGGCGTTGGTGTCGCTGCGACCGAGCAGGTAGAGCCCCCGGCGCTGGCCGGGCCCCACCTGATGGCGTTCGTGCCGCTCGCAAATCTCCCGTGGGCGCTCGAGATCGGCACGACAGTGGATGATGTCTATAGCCCGGCGACCACGCTCCTCCGGGGGAGCGCGGCGGTCCTGCTTGGCTTCACGACGCTTGCGATCCTTGCAACCGTGCTGATCGTGCGGATGCTGGTCCAGCCGATTACCCGTCTGAGCGTGATTGCCCAGCGGGTCGCGCGTGGTGAGACGAGCGAGCAGATTGCTATTCCGTGGGGCGGAGAGATCGGCGAGCTGGCCCGAAGCCTTGAGACCATGCGCCGGCACCTGGCTGGCTGGGCGACCGCCCTCGAGCAGGAAGTTCAGCAGCGAACCGTCGAACTGGAGCAGCGGAACGCCGAACTCCGTGCGCTGTACGACGACCTCCGTCGGCAGGAGGCACAGCGCCAGGCGCTTCTGGAGAAGATCCTCACTGCTCAGGAGGATGAGCGCCGTCGAGTCTCCCGGGAGTTGCACGACGGAATCGGACAGGCCTTCTGGGCGCTGGCTCTTCACCTCGAGCGGCTCCAGACCAAGGAAGAATGTCCACCAGGACTGCGTGCCGAGCTGGCCAGCCTCCAGCAGCTCGCCTCGGACAGCCTCCGGGATCTCCGCCGGTTGACGGTTGCCCTGCGGCCAGCGGCTCTTGATGACCTCGGTCTGGTGCCAGCGATCCGTCGGTATGCCGAGATTGTCCTGGGCGAGGCGGGGATTGATTTTGTGATCAACTCCAGTGGCCTGGACCAGCGTCTCGATCCACCCCTTGAGACCGTCATCTACCGGATTGTCCAGGAAGCGATCAACAACGTCGCCCGACACAGCCGGGCGCGCTGGGCCCGTATCGATCTCTATCGGGAGGGTGGCGTCCTGAGCGCCCGGGTCGCCGATGACGGCCGCGGGTTCGATCCAACGACCCCGCCAGGTGCCGGTTTGCAGGGGATGGAGGAGCGTGCCGCGCTGGTCGGAGGAACAGTCGGCGTGCAAAGCGCTCCCGACCGGGGGACGGTTGTCACGCTGAAGGTGCCGGTGGGGAGCCCCTCTAGAGAAGGGAACTGTGACCGCGAAGACGATCCTCATCGTGGATGACCACGCCGTAGTCCGGGCCGGGATCCGGGCCCTGCTGAATGACGTACCCGATTTCACCGTTGTCGGGGAAGCGGCGACTGCTCGGGAAGCCAGGGAACTCACCCGCCTCCTCCGACCGGACTTCGTCCTGCTCGACATCACCCTGCCCGATGGCAGTGGCCTCGATCTGATTCCAGCGCTGGTCGCAGCGGTGCCGGGTATTCGGATCATCGTCCTGACGATGCACGAAGGGGAGGAATATTTCTTCCAGGCCCTCCGGGCCGGTGCCGCCGGGTATGTCGTCAAGAGCGGGGATGCCGAACACATCCTGGCTGCCCTGCGCGCGGTGCTCGAGGGGGGAGTCTATCTCTATCCTACCCTTGCCCGTACCCTGGTGGGGCGACACCTCCAGGAACAAGGTGGCCGTGCGCCCCCCGATCTCAGCCCTCGCGAGCAGGAAGTGCTGCGCCTGATCGCCGAGGGTTTGAGCAATAAGGAGATTGCCGCACGGCTCTCGATCAGTGTGACCACTGCCCAGACCCACCGAAACCGTATTATGGAGAAGCTCGGCCTCCACACCGCGGTCGAACTCGTCCGATACGCCATTCGGGCCGGCCTCATCCGGCCATAGCCGTCAGGCCGGTCCGGCACGGATAAGGGAACGTGTCCTCCGGCGAGAGGACAGGTGATCCCCTCTCTCCACCGGGACAATCGCTCGGGGCGGGGATACCAGGAGAGGCACGTTCGGGGGTACTCTCGATCATGGCAGCGGTTGAAGCGCTGACCGATGGTCGGAGGTTCCACAATGAGGCTGAATCATTTACTCCCGGGGCGAGGGATTACTATTCTCCTGCTGGGTGTGAGCATCCTCGCAGGCGGCTGCACGGCCGCGGCTGCATCGGGGCCGCCGCCCACTACATCTGCAGCGGCCGTCACGGAAACGTCGTACCAACCTCGAACCCGCTCCTTCGTCGTTACCACGATGCCGATCGCCGTGCACGAGATGCAGGCATCGATGGATTATCTGCAGAAGGACTTTGCGGCTGGCGGCATCCTGGATGGCAAGGAGGTCTACGGATTCTATCCAAGCACGCTTGTCGTCTATCAGGGCGATACGATCGATCTCACCCTGGTGAACCCGCAGGATGATCCGCACACCTTCACCATCGCTGACCTTGGGGTCAACGTCGAGATGAAGGGGCAGAGCGTAACCCGGACGAGTTTTGTCGCGAAGACGCCAGGGATTTACCAGTTCGTCTGTGCGGAGTCGGAACACGCGCCGTATATGTGGGGTGAGCTGGTCGTTCTGCCGGACCAGGTCGCGCACTGAGCGCGGCGGCGCTGGCTATGGCTCACCGCGGATCCCGCGGGAATCTCTCCCCAAGAGATTCCCGCGGGATATCAACCTTCTTCAGCGTAGCTCCGGCGGCATTCGGCGCGACGACCGGTCCCGGTCTTGCCGTTTCTCCCGCGATACGACGGGAACCCAGCGGGCGACCCGCTTTCCGCTGGGATTGTCCTGATTCTATCGATCGGGGGAATTTCCGCAATGCCGTCCCTTGTCCATCTGTTTCGACCGATCCGGATCGGGCCGGTCGAGTTGCGCAACCGGATCGTGATGGCGCCGATGGTGACGAATTATGCTACCGAGGATGGACAGGTCACGCCGCGCCTGATCGAGTATCACACTGCTCGAGCACGGGGCGGAGTTGGGCTTGTCATCGTCGAGGCAGCCTATGTCCGTGCCGACGGGCGCAGTTTCACTCATCAGCTCGGCATCCACCGGGATGAACTTGTGCCAGGACTGCGCCAGCTGGTCGATGCCGTACACGCGGCCGGGGCACGGATCGCAATTCAGCTCTTCCACGCCGGCCGCCAGACGACTGCCGCCACCGCCGGGACCCAGCCGATCGCCCCGTCATCGATTCCAGACCCAACGCTTGCGGAGATTCCTCGCGAGCTGTCGGCTGCCGAGATTCAGGAGGTAGAAGGGGCTTTTGCCGCGGCGGCACGCCGCGCCAAGGCGGCGGGGTTTGATCTAATCGAGATCCACGGGGCGCACGGGTATCTGATCGCTGAGTTCCTCTCTCCCTTTGCCAACCGGCGGCTCGATGGGTATAACGCCGGCATCCTTGGGCGCACCCGCTTCGCTCGAGAGATTGTCGAGCAGGTGCGCGCGGCGGTCGGCCCGAACTTTCCACTTCTGTTCCGCCTGAGTGCGGAAGAATGCGTTCCAGGAGGGTTGAGCCTTGATCAGACGCGGATCATCGCCCGTCTCCTGGAGGAGGCCGGGGTCCAGGCTTTGGATGTCTCTGTCGGGAATTATGCGACACCGGGCCGGCTGATCACCGCACCAATGGACATCGACCGAGGCTGGCTCGCAGCGGATGCCGCCCGCATCAAGGAGGTCGTTTCGCTGCCGGTGATCGCGGTCGGACGCTTGGATGATCCTCTGCTGGCCGAGCAGGTGCTCGCATCCGGTGCGGCTGACCTGATTGCAATCGGGCGCGGCCTCCTTACCGATCCGCAGCTCCCGAGCAAGGCGCAGCGCGGGGATCTCGCGGCAATTACCCCGTGTATCGCCTGTAATCAGGCCTGCATCGCATTCCTGATGCACGACCGGCCGATTAGCTGTCTGCTCAACCCCTCCTGCGGCCGGGAGCGCGATTTCGCGATCGTCCGGGCGCCGCGGCCGAAGCGGGTGCTGGTGGCCGGAGGTGGGCCGGCCGGTCTGGAAGCGGCACGGGTACTTGCTGAGCGCGGACACCGGGTGCAGCTGGTCGAGGCGGATAATCGACTCGGTGGGGAGTTCGCTCTCGCGGCCATCCCTCCGAAGAAGGAAGAGATCGCCAATGCTCTTGCGGGAATGATCCGGCAGGTCGAACGACAGGACGTTGAGATCTTCATGCGAACGATGGCCTCGCGGGAACTGGTCGAGCGTCTTCACCCCGATACGGTACTCGTCTGCACCGGCGCACGGCCGGTTCGGCTGCCAGTGCCGGGTGTCGAGACCGAGAAGGTCGTCTTCGCCCGGGATGTCCTCCGCGGTGATTGTCGCGTTGGCCGGCGGGTTCTGGTCATCGGCGCCGGTCCGGTTGGCCTGGAGACATCGGAGTTCCTGGCCGTTCAGGGATCAGAGGTAACCGTGGTTGAGGTGACCGGGAGTGTAGGGGTCGGCCTTGAGGAGGGGCACCGCCACTGGGTCCTGAATACCCTCGGTCAGTACGGGGCCCGTCTCCTGGACCGGACGCTGGTCGATGCGATCGAGTCAGACGGTGCGGTGCGGGTCTGGCGCGATGGGAAAGGAGAGACGCTCGGACCATTCGATACGATCGTCCTGGCGGCCGGCTACCGTTCGAACGATGAGCTGTACCGGCAGATTCAGACGATTGTTCCCGAGGTCTACCTGATCGGCGATGCAGTCCGTCCGCGGAGCGCGGTCGAGGCGATCCTCGAGGCAGCAACCCGGGCGCGGGCTATCTGATAGCAGCGCCCGTTCTACCGGTAAGGGCTCCGGGGGTGGATGGCCCCACTGGCGGCGTGCTCAGAGGTGGGCCAGGCGGTTGCCTCTCACTTTCCCCAGGGAGGGATCGGGCGAGTCCGGGGG
>JADGGD010000179.1 GCA_019690095.1 Chloroflexota bacterium | reverse complement strand
CCCAGGCTCACGCCCACGGCGGTCAGCTCGCGCGTTGACCGCCCGGTCATTTCCAGGAGGAGGTGCACGCGGGGCAGAAGCTGTCGGGTATGATCCTGACCCGCCTGCCAGGTACACTCGGCCACGACCGAGCCGTCGTACAGGCCAACACTTGCGGTTGCCGTCGCCGTGTCAATCGCGAGAAGCACTCGGTCCTCCCGGAACCGAATCGGCCGCGAGTGCCTCGCGGAAGGCATCGAGGAGTGCTCGCGGCCGCTCGCCGAAGGCACAGATTTCGAGCCGACGGCAGTCATCCACCGACTCGAAGCGGATGCGCAGGAAATCGCCGGGGAGGACCGCCTCCGCCACCTCCGGCCATTCGATAACCGTCGGGCCGGGCCCGTTCAGGTATTCCTCCAGGCCGATCCCGAGTGCCTCCGCCGCACTCTTGATGCGCCAGAGATCGAGATGGTAGAGCGGATAGCCGCGCGCCGTCGGCTCGTAGATGTTGGCGAGCGTAAAACTCGGGCTGGTCACCCGCCCGGTGAAGCCGAGCCCCCGCGCAATGCCCCGGGTCAGGCAGGTCTTACCCGCCCCAAGCGGCCCCTGGAGCAGAACGAGATCCCCCGGACGAATCAGGCGACCGAGGACGCACCCGACCTGCTCGGTCTCCGCAGGGCTCGACGTGACCAGGCTCACACAGCCGGCGGGCTCGCGCCCGTCAGGATCGCCGTCACCGGCCGCGCGCCCGGCCGTGAGATGAACCTCTGATCCCATCGCCTTGTCGTGTTCGTCGTGTTCTCGACACCCGGACACGCCATCATTATACACGGCGTACCGACCGTCGTGGGTGACGCCGGACCACGCGATCATACCTCCATGGCGCCTTTTTCCGGGGTTGACCACAACCATCTGGCGAGTGCGGCGAGGCTTCCCCGGCCAGCGCGTCAGCATTGCTCTGCAGGCACCATCGGCCGCAGAAGGCGGGAGCCGCGCAAGACCCTTGCCGCTGGCACCGACACTGGAGCGACCGGCCCGGTGCACTGCGGCCGATTCACCGTGCGGAGGCGGCGGGTCGATGCCGCCGTGGATCGCCGCGTTGCCGCAGTCGACATCCATCGGCAGGGAACGTGGAGAGCCGCGGGATCCCTGGCGGGCTGAGACCGTACAGTCCCCGGCGGCGCCAGGCGAGGCCCGCACCAAGGCCGGAGACGGAGAGAGGACCCGCGAGCAGCACTCCGGGGGGTTGCGCATCCGGGCCGCTCACGCTATAATGGAGGTGCACTGCGGAGGCGTGGTGTAGTGGCCTAACATGCAGCCCTGTCAAGGCTGAGATCGCGGGTTCGAATCCCGTCGCTTCCGCCGCGCGTTCTTGCACTTTTGCTGCTGAAGAGCCCCCGGGTCCCATACCCGCTGCGGGGCTCTTCCTGTTTGGACGGCGCGGTCCTCGCGGAGAGCGGGGAATGACCTGACGCAGTGGACTGTTGGCAGACGGCCTTTATGAGAGGTGTTCAAAGTGGACGATAGTTCCGGGCCAAGACCATATCAGGGCCGTGGCACACCGCGGGTCACGCGCGTCGTTCGAGAGGGGAGGCAGGCAGCTTAGCCTGTAGCGTACAGCACGCAGACGATGCACCTCACCCCGCGGTTCGCCGCGGGGTTTTTGCTTGCCCGGCGTCAGACTGCCGTATTGAGGTGCATCCGATGGCGCAGACGTACCTTCCTCCCGTCCCCCTACCACCGCGGCCGCCGACGGCCGCGCGCGCCTGGTGGCTCGACCTCCTGCTGGTCCTGACCATCGCGGCGATCCTCTACGCGGTCGTTCTCCTGGCCGCGCAGTGGGTCCGGCCGGTCAGCTCGACTGCGATTGATCTGTCCCCGGCCGCTCTCCCTATCTATGCGCTCTTCTCGACCCTGCGGATGGCTGTTGCGTACGGCATCGCCCTCACCTTCAGCCTCCTCTACGCTCGCCTTGCGGCCGCCAGCCGCTCTGCCGAGCGGATCCTGATCCCACTTCTCGACATCCTGCAGAGCATCCCGATTCTCTCTTTTATGCCCGGCGTTGTTCTCGGGTTCACCGGCCTCTTCCCGGGTCAGGGCCTCGGCCTGGAGATGGCAGCAATAGTCCTGATCTTCACGAGCCAGGCCTGGAATATCGCCTTCGGGTTCCACCAGTCCCTTCTCACGATCCCGCGCGAGTTCCGTGAGGTCGCGGCCATGCATCGGCTCACTCTCTGGGACCGCTTCACCCGTCTGGAGCTTCCCGCCGGTGCTGTCTCACTCGTCTGGAACTCCATGATGAGCTGGGCCGGCGGATGGTTCTTCTTGATGGCCTCCGAGCAGTTTACCCTGGGGGAGAAAGACTTCCGTTTACCTGGTCTCGGCTCCTACCTTCAGCAGGCGGCCGCCCGTGGGGACTACCGTGCCCTGGGCCTGGGCCTCCTGACGCTGATCGTCATTATCATCGGCCTGGATACCCTTCTCTGGCGTCCCCTGGTTGCCTGGTCAGAGCGGTTCAAGGTCGAGCAGGTTCCGTCCGCCGAAGGGGTCACTTCGTCGATTCTGCTCATCTGGCGTCGCTCGGTCCTGCTTGCCTGGCTGAGCCGCCACCTTGGACGGGCCCTGAGCACACTCGACGAGGGTATGCGCCGTCTTAGTCCCACCCGGCTGCCGGGCCCGGCCATTCCTGATCCCCACAAAGGGCCACGCCGGGACCGGCTCGGCTCCCTTCTGCTTGGTCTGATCATCGGCGTAGCGATAGTGGGCGTGGCTGGCACCGGCCGCGAGCTCGGGCGCGTATCGCCGCACGTCTGGCTGATGATCGGAATCGGCACCGGGATAACACTCGGGCGGGTTGCCGCTGCCATCGCGATCGGGGCCGCGTGGACTGTCCCGGTCGGGGTCGCGATCGGCCTCAGTCCTCGCTGGTCGCGGCGACTGCAGCCAATCGTGCAAATCACCGCCGCGATCCCAGCTACCGCGCTCTTTCCGGTCCTTCTGGCGGCTCTACTCGGTCTGCCGGGCGGTCTTGGTCTGGCCGCTATTCTCCTCATGCTCCTGGGCACCCAGTGGTACCTGCTGTTCAACGTCATCGCTGGGGCAATGGCCATCCCGGCCGACCTCCGAGAAGCAGCCGCAGTCTACCGCCTGCACAGCTGGAGCCGCTGGCGCACGCTCATTCTCCCCGCGATCTTCCCATATCTCATCACGGGCATGATCACCGCCACCGGCGGTGCGTGGAACACGAGCATCGTGGCCGAATACGTGACGTTCAGCGGAACAACCTACCAGACGACAGGTCTAGGCGCGCTGATCGCCGCCGCAGCCGCAACGGCTGACTTTCCAACCCTGTTCGCGGCAACGCTCACCATGATCACTGTGGTTGTTGCGATTAACCGGGTTGTCTGGCGCCGCCTGTCCGGCCTCGCTGCGAGGCGCTATCGCCTGGACTGATGGCCAGCGGCTCAGACAAGAGGGATTCTGCCGACCAGATTTGCGATAAGGGGGATGATTGACCATGGGCACGACACCGCCATCGACCCTGCGGCCAGCTCTTCTGGTCGCCGACCGAATCAGCAAAACCTACGGAAATGTGCGTATTCTCGATGATGTCAGCCTGGACCTACGGGAGGGCGAGTTTGTGGCCTTGCTTGGCCCCTCTGGTTCGGGCAAATCCACCCTCCTGCGGATCCTGGCCGGGTTGATCCCACCGTCTGCAGGCGAGGTCCGGCTCGCCGGACAGCCCCTGCGCGGCGTCAACCCGCGGGCCGCAATGGTCTTCCAAAACTTCGCCCTCTATCCCTGGCTCACGGTCCAGGAGAATGTCGAGCTAGGTCTCCTGGGATCCGGGCTTGGACCGATCGAGCGGCGGCGGCGCGCCCTGGCCATGATCGACCTGGTCGGTCTGGACGGCTTTGAAGATGCCTATCCCAAGGAGCTCTCCGGCGGCATGCGTCAGCGCGTCGGCTTTGCCCGCGCCCTCGCTGTCTCGCCAGAGATCCTCCTGCTCGACGAGCCCTTTTCGGCCCTCGACGTGCTCACGGCAGATAACCTGCGGAACGAGCTTCGTCAGCTCTGGACCGAGCAGCGGGTCCCCCTTCGCTCCGTCCTGATGGTGACGCACAACATCGCCGAGGCTGTTAGCCTGGCTGATCGACTCCTGGTCTTCGGAGCAAACCCCGGTCGAATCCGGGTCGAGCTGCCGGGCCTGCCTCCATCAGTGCGGGCGCGGGCCGACGGCTTCCAGCACGCGCTCGTTGATACCATCTACCGCGTGATGACAAGCCCCCACGAGGAGGTCGCCGCACTCCTTCCAACGGCCCGCATCATCCAACCAGCTGGCCCCGGTCCGGGCTACCAGATGCTCCCCCATGTGAGTATCGGCGACCTGACCGGTCTCCTTGAGCGCCTCCAGCGTCTTGGCAGCCGCGAGGATCTCTCCGATCTGGCGGCGGATCTCCAACTCGAAGCGGATGAGCTGCTTCCGCTGGTCGATGCCGCCGTTATCCTCGGCCTGGCAGTGGTCGAGCAGGGCGACCTGATCCTGACTGCCCTGGGACGCCAGTTCGCCGAGGCAACGGTAGATGGGAAGAAGGCAATCTTTCGACGGCAGAGCCTGGCCCACGTTACCCTGATCGGCGAAATCGTGCGTCGGCTCGACCGGGCACCGGGCCACCGCTGTGGCGCTGAGGCCCTCCAGCGCGAGCTCGAGCAGTTCTTTTCCCCCGAGGAAGCCGCCCGCCAGCTCGACACGGCCGTTGACTGGGGGCGTTTCAGCGAGCTCTTTGCGTTTGATGATGACACCGGGGAATTCTTCCTGGAGTTCCCGGAGGGCACATCCGGTGGGGAGACGAGCCAGCAGCGAGCCATCGGTTGAGAACAGACGGCACGCCGCGACCCTCTCTCAAAACAGCGCTCGGTTGAGCAGAAGGTGCGCGCCAATGCTCGCGATATATCCCAGGGCAATGGCCCACGACCAGCGCAGGTGCGACCAGAAGGTATAGGTGCCGCGCGCCTGCCCCATCAAGGCGACGCCCGCTGCGCTCCCGATCGATAGGAGCGATCCGCCGACACCGGTCGTCAGTGTCACCAGGAGCCATTCGCCCTGCGAAAGGGGCTGGTTCATCGCCAGCACCGCATACATGACCGGCACGTTGTCGACGACGGCGGAGACGAGGCCAATCAAGACATGGGTCACCGTCGGCCCTAGCCCGCCGTAGAGGAGATGCGAGGCCAGCGAGAGGTAACCGAGCGTCTCCAGCCCGCCGACGGCGAGGATCACTCCATAGAAGAACAGCAGGGTATCCCACTCGACCCGCTCCAGATGACGGAAGACATCAATGGGCGGCGCCGGTGCCGCCATCTGAACCTGCGGGGCCGCCCTGCTGCCCATCTCGCTCGCATCCATGGCCCCGGCCAGTACCTCGTCCCCCAGATCGACACGGAGCGCTGGGCGGCGTGCCCGGCGGTTGAAGATGTAACTGTAGGCCTTGAGCAGACCCAATCCCAGGGTCATCCCCACCGCAGGCGGCAGGTCGAGGACCGCATGTCCGATCACAGTCAACCCGATTGTTGTCAGAAATAATCCGACCACAACTATCCCGCCGGCCTGGAGCCCACGCCCATCAGACTCGGCCGCACAGAACTTCTCCCCCCCGATCGCCCAGCTCATGAGCAGCGCGGGTACCAGCCAGTTGATGAGAGAGGGAATCAGCAAGAAAAAGAAGCCCCCGAACGGCACCCTCCCCATCTGCCACACCAGCAGGGTGGTCACGTCGCCAAATGGGCTGAAGACCCCGCCGGCGTTGGCCGCTACGACGATGTTGATGCAGGCAAGGGCAGTGAAGCGCGGCGCGCCGCGGCCAGCGGCGATCGTGATAGCCCCGACGACGAGCGCTGTCGTCAGGTTATCGGCCAGCGGCGAGATGACAAAGGCCAGTGCACCAGTGCTCCAGAACAGGCCTCGCGGCGACAGGCCCCGCCGCCCCAGCCACCCCCGTAGGGCATCAAAGACGCCCCGCTCCTCGATTG
>JADGGD010000178.1 GCA_019690095.1 Chloroflexota bacterium | reverse complement strand
ACGTCTTTGGCCGCGTACAGCAGCATCGCCACCATGCCGACAGCAAGGATCACCCAGGCGACCAGCGCCGGGTGCTGCTGGAGGAGATTGCGAAGCGAGGCGCGCACCTGATTCCCCTCGGACCTGTGAATCAATGGACAGCGGCGCTATTCTAGCACCTTTCCCGTTCCCGCCGCACTTTCTTCGAACAGGCGCCGAAGGTTAGCCAGGGACCGTCGGATGTGAGCGGATACGATCTCCTGGAAAGCGCGCTCACCCGCGATGCGCAGGGCCAGCGGAAGCGAGTAGTCCCCGGTGAATCGCACGCGCGTGCCCTCGCCAGCTGGCTCGAGCTCCCAGGCCGTCTCGCTTCGGACCGGCCGGACCGAGCGGGAGACGAGCCGATGGGGGGGATGATAGGCAACGATCTCGAGCTCGGACTCCATGGTCAAACCAAGGAGCGAGCCAACCGCGCGGACCCGCGCACCTATGCCCCGCTCCGGACCGGGGAGGAGATCAAACGCGGTAAATCCTTCCATCCATTCGAGCGCGCGGCGGTAATCGGCGATCACCGCGAAGACCTGCTCCACCGGCGCCGGAACGATCGCGCTCTCATCAACGTGTGCCATGTCGCCGCCGTCAGAAACCGACTCCGGTCCGGGCGGACGGACGCCGGCCGCCCTCAGCCCGCGTGCCCGCGCTGGAGCCGCTGGAGGATCGCGCGTGCCTCGTCACCCACGCCCAGCCCAAGACAATCCTGGTAGGTCGAATACATCGCCTTGTCGATCAGGCGCATCCGCCAGTCACCGGGCGCCGCACGCGGGGCGAACTGCTGGCGTTTGAGCACGAGGTTTTCCAGGCGCTGCAGGAACAGGACTTGCTCAGGAGAACGGACAACGTCACGAGGATGCTCGGACGAGGATGCCCGCGTCGGGCCGTGCTGCGGCCCCCACGCGTTCGTGAGGTCCCTGGTCTGCATCGCCGACCCTCCTCCCTACCGTGCCGGGTCGAGCCGCCGTGTGCGCAATATCCGTGCCGGCCAGCCCGCTCGCTCGCGGATGGCTCACCCCGGCCGCGGATACTGCTCCATTGCACATTCTAAATCGCCCGGCGGACGGGGACAATTAAGGAATCGCCGGGGACGCGTTAACCCTGGCGCGGCACGCCCCCTGCACACTGCCCGTCTACCCGCCCGTACGACTGGCACGTATGGAGCCGTCCGCCGATGGGATCACCGACCATCTCGCCGGAGGAGCAGGATATCTACACCGGCGCCCTGCGCGCCCTCAACGCGAGCAATGTCCCCTATGTCGTGGGCGGAGCGGCAGCGATCGGCTACCATACCGGCCTCTGGCGCAGTACCAAGGACCTCGATCTCTTTCTCACCCCCCGCGACATCACCGCAGCGCTGACTGCGCTGGCCGTTGCAGGCTACACGATCGAGGTCCCGGCGCCCCACTGGCTCGCCCATGCGCGCCGCGGCGCCTTCTACATCGATCTTATCTTCGGCTTTGGAGGGTGGCGCGCGGCGATTGACGATCACTGGTACGCGCGCGGCATTCCTGCGGTAATTCTGGGCCAGCCGGCGCGCGTCTGCTCGGTGGAGGATCTCATCTGGATCAAGGCCTACGTGGCCCACCGCGAGCGGTTCGACGGGGCCGATATCCTCCACCTCATCAACGCCCGCCACCGTGCGATCGACTGGGATTACCTCATGTACCGTTTCGGCCCCTGCTGGCCCCTGCTCTTGTTTTATGTCTATCTCTATCGGTTCGTCTACCCCTCGGACCACGCCGATATCCCTCCGCGGATCATCCAGTCCCTGCTCGACCGCTGGCATTCATCGCGGGCTCAGCCTCCGGCCGATCCCCGCGAGTGCCGGGGCCCTCTTCTCGACCGCTATTCCTTCCTTGTTGATCTCGCGAACGGGCTCCGTGACGGCCGCGAGCCGTGGGCTCTCGCGCAGGGATGGACTCGCCGGGATCTGGAACGCGACCGGGAAGAGGCCCGGCGCATTCTCGCGGCAGGGCTGGTCCGTCCGGACCGCCAGGCGTGACCAGTCCGCGCCCATTCTGGGACCGCACCCGGCCACCGGTCCCGTACAATAGAGCCGGCTAGCCGCGCGAGCCCGGTCGGGCTCGCGCCTGGGGAGGCAGCAGTGCGACCAGGCAAACTCTCCCCGCACGACCTCACCACAATTATCTTCCCCCGCCGAGGCATGGAGCGCCCGGATGTCCTCGTGCATCCCGCGCTTGGACAGGATGCCGCGGTCGTTGATTTCGGGAGCGAGGTAGCAGTCCTCTCGAGTGATCCGATCACCGGGGCCGGGCAGGATGCCGGCTGGCTGGCCGTGCACATCGCGGTCAACGACGTCGCCGCGTGCGGGGCACGGCCGGTTGGTGTTCTGATGACCATGCTCCTCGCACCGGAAACGGCGCGGGCGGACGCACACCGCCTGATGGAGGAGGCCAACCGCGCCGCCCGGGAGCTGGGCATCGAGATCCTGGGAGGCCACAGTGAGATCACGGCCGGGCTCTCCCGCTCGCTCGTCGTGCTAACGGCGCTGGGACGAGCGGCACGGGACCGCTACGTTACCGCGGCGGGCGCACGCCCCGGCGATACCCTTCTGCTCACTAAGGCGGCCGGCCTTGAGGGAACAGCGATCCTCGCCGCCGATTTTCCAGGGGCGCTCGCCGGGAGCCTGCCGTTGGACCTTCTCGCACGCGCCCGGGCGTTTCGCGAGCGGATCAGCATCGTTCCCGAGGCCCTTGCTGCGGTCGAGGCAGGCGCCACGGCGATGCACGACGCGACCGAGGGAGGCATCCTCGGCGCCGCCAGCGAGCTGGCCGCGGCAGCCGGCGTCGGGGTGGAGATCGATGCGGATCGGGTTCCAGTCCTGCCGGAGACGCGTGCGATCTGTGAGGCTGTCGGTATAGATCCGCTGGCCCTCGTCTCGTCAGGGGCCCTGCTCATCACCACGCCGCGACCCGATGCCGTCATCCGGTCGATCGCGTCCCGCGGCTGTCCCGTCACGGCTATCGGACGGGTCGTCGCGGGCCGAAGCCGCCTGCGGCGCGGCGGCTTCGAGACCGAGCTCCTCGCCCCGGAGCGCGACGCCCTCTGGGATGCCATCGAGCGACTCGAGCGGGGGTAGCTCATCAAGCGAGGTGAGACCAAAACGCTGGAGGAACTCCTCCGTCGTCCCGTAGAGAACCGGACGCCCGGCAACAGGCGCCCGTCCAACCTCCTGGATCAGCCCCTGGGCGAGCAGGGAGCGGAGAACCCGTTCACTGTTGACGCCGCGAATCTCCTCAATCTGGAGCCGGTGGACCGGCTGGCGATAGGCGATGACCGCGAGCGTCTCCAGTGCCGCCGCTGAGAGGCGCGGCGGAACCGCGACGCCGAGAAACCGCTCTACCACCGCCGCCTGCTCCGGCGCGCTGACCAGCTGAAAGCCGTCCGGTCCCCGCTGGAGACGGATGCCTCGCCCCTCCAGACACGCGGCGAGCGAACGCGCCGCCGCCTCGATATCTTCGACAGTGCACCCGAGCACATCGGACAGGCGCTCGACCGACACCGGCTCCGCCGCGACAAAGAGGACGCTCTCCAGCGCCGCCGCCAGATCCCCTGCCATCACCACCGCTTCAGGGCCAGTCCCACATTCACGAGGTACTCTGCCCCCGGCAGATCCGGAGGAGCCTCTGCCGGGAACGCCAGACGGCCGATCGGCCGCCCGATCGTGCGGCATACGTCCTCGGCGAGGGCGATGCCGGTGGCCAGCCGCCCGGTGAGATAGACCGCCACCTCCGGCGAGAGCGGATGCTCCGGGTAGAGGTCGTCATAGTAGGCGAGCGCTCGCTCGATCTCCTGGACCAGTCGGGCCTGCGCTGTCTCGATGCCGATGGCCGCCGGGAGCTGAATGCTCCGCATCACCCGCGGGATGCCGCCGGCCACAATGACGACATCGAGGCACCCTTCCTCCAGATTCGCCGCAATGGCGTTCATCCGTCCGATTCCCCGGGCGAGCGCAAGTGGCCGGAGGTCCATGCTGAGGGGACGGATCCCCGCCACCTCGAGCGCCTCCAGAGCGGTGAGGACCGTTGCCCGCGGAACGACCAGCACGAAAACCCGCTGGACACGGCCGCGCCCAGCAAGCCGCTGCCAGAAGACGTAGCCGTCATCGGCAGATGCGCCGAAGACCTCCTCCACCTCCTCGTCGATCGCCCGCTGAAGCTCCGCATCAGGAACTCCGCTCAGATCGAGCACCCGCGAGACGGCATTCCAGCCCGGCAGTGCCCACGCCACCCGATCACGGGGCAGCTTCAGGCGGTGGAACGTCTCATCGAGGAAGCTCCCGAACTCGATCGGATCACCGATTTGACCAGGACGAGCAAGATGCCCATTGAGCGGGAGGCTGACCCAGCTCTCCAGTCGGCTGCCCTCGAAGGCCGCAATGCGCAGGCTGGTACCTTCGACCGTCGCCGTGACACGGGTCCGGGCCAGCAGAGAATGCCGCGAGCGCTCGAGGAGTGCGGCCGCGGCGCTGACCAGCGACTGCTGCCCCCGGGATCCCGGTGCAGCGATCGCTCCCGGGCCGGCGGGCGTCCCGACCGGGGCGGGCTGCACCTCCTCCGGGTTACGGGTGCCAGTCCGCAGAAGGAACGATCTCAGGCGGAAAAAGCGCGGCGGTGAATGCACGGGCATCACTCGGGCTGCGCGTATGCGATCACCTCAAGCTGGGCGGTATAGCGCCCCTGCTCTGGCGTCAGCCGTATGTTATCAAAGACAACGGTACGCAGGCCACCCTGCTCGACCCGATCGAAGAAGTTCAGAATCTGGGGAAGCGTCCCGGTGATCGTGAGGCTCACCGTGACGGTGCGATAGGTCCCACTGCCGATCTTCTCCGTGCCGATCGGCGAGGTCTGGACCGGTCCGACGCTCACGCCGCTCGCGGCGGCGCTTGTCAGGACCAGCGTCGAGAGATCGAGCTCTGGCGGATCCCGCGGGAAGGCCGGCACCCGGAGGAGGGGATCGTTCGCTCCCGGCGCCCGGGCCGCTGTCTCGAGCGCGGTCGCCGTCGCCTGGTAGCTGGCCAGTCGGGCGGCAAGAGCGGCCTTGCGTCCCTGATCGCCCAGGTAGAGATAAATCAGCAGAGCACAGGCCGCCAGGACGGCAAAACCGAGCGCGGCGAGGACCCGCTGGAAGATGGTGAGCTTCATGGATATCCCTGCCCCGAGGCGACCTCGAGGACAATCGTGAAGTCGACCGGGCCCGGAGCGGCGGGCGCCCCGGGCTGAACGGCGAGAGGAGAGGTCGTCGGCGTCAGATCCTGCAGAGCCAGTCGGCCGGGGCCGCGCCCCGTCCCTGTACTCGTCTGCAGCGAGAACGGCACGTAGAGCTCGACCTCGCGGATGCCGTACGCGCCACTTTCGTGATCATCATGCTTCATGAGGATGTTGACCGAGGCGATCGAACTGACGGTGGGGGTCGGGATAGCACAGTCGAACTGGGTTCCATCCGGAAATCCGGAAGTCCCGGAATTGAACGTGCAGTTGAGGACAGGGGTGGTACTGTTCGTCCACACCTGGTACAGCTCCTGACTGCCGTCTCCCGCTGACTGGATGCGCAGGCGTACATCCACAATGTTTGCAGGGGTCGGGAGGATGACGGCGATGACCTGTGGGTCTCCGGCCCCTGGCGGCGGAGCCCAGTAACTCTGGGGATCCCCATCAATAACAGCGCATGGGTTGGCCCACGGAGTCGGCCACGGGGTTGGGCTTGGGGTCGATGGACCGACAGAGCAAGCGATCGGCGTCGCCGAGGGGCCCGCCGTCGCCAGGCCTACCCGGACCAGGGCATTCCGCGCGATATTAACCCCCGGGTAGATTGGCAGTGGCGTCAGCGAAGGGGTAGGCGTCAGCGTCACCGTCGGGGACGAGGTCACTGACGGAGTCGGGGTGGCGGGCAGTGCCGTGGGGGTGATGGTCGGGGTTGCGGTCGGCAGAACGCTCGTCGGCGTTGGGGTCGAGGTCGAGAAGCCGCCCGGTGGGGGGAGCTCCTGA
>JADGGD010000177.1 GCA_019690095.1 Chloroflexota bacterium | reverse complement strand
TCCAGGCCGTCATAGCCCCAGCTCTTCGCCTTGGCGGCAAGCGTTTCGAGCGGAAGATCAGCCCACTGACCGGTGAAGAGAGTGATCGGACGTCCCATTCTTTCCCTCCCATACCGTGAGTATATGGACCGGACTTGTCGGCGCGTCTTTCAACCGGTCGCGCGGCGCGTACCCTGGACGCGGCGCGAGGACGCTAACGATTATACTCCGCCCGGCACCGGGCGGCGACGCGGCCGGGCGCCAGATGCGTGTCTATGCACGGAAGGTGTAACATAAGGGGGCCGCCTCAGGCGCGGGCCCCGCGTGCTGATGTGCAGCGCTACGATTTGCCGTGCTACGGATTGCAGTGTGACGGAGGAGGCACCATGGCCGCATCGAGCCCGGTCGTCATCGCCGCGAGCCCGAACTGCTTCCTGGAGTTCAGCCCCTTTGTCGCCTATCGCCTGCTTCCCCGGGTCGGCATCACCCACGTTGAGGTACCGGCGGCACCGACGGGCGTCGGGGCATTCGTCCCGGAGATCATGGACGACGGGGATCTCCAGCGGTTGAAGGAACGCCTGGCCAGCGCGGGGGTGACCCCGATCAGTGTGGGCGCCTACTGTGATCTGCTCCAGCCCCGCCTGGTTGATGCCCTGAAGCGGCGGATCGTCTTCGCCCGGCAGATCGGCGCGCCCACGGTGATCAGCGATGCCACCCGCCGGCTCGAGGTGAGTGCGGACGAGTGGCGCAAGCTGGTCAACGTCCTGCGCTACCTTGGCGATTATGCCGCAGATCACGGTGTGCGGATCGCGCTGGAAACCCACGGCGGCCTGACGCGCAATGGAGCGCTTGCGCGGAGGCTGCTCGAGGCGGTCGATCATCCGGCGGTCGGCGTCAATTACGATACGGGAAACATCTACTATTACAACGACGACCTCGACCCGGCGGCGGATATCCGCGAGGTCGCCGATCGGGTCTTTCAGGTGCACCTGAAGGATACGCTGGGCGGTAAGGGCGAATGGGAGTTCTGCGTCCTGGGAGAGGGACGGGTGAATTTTCCGGCGATCATCGCAGTGCTGGCCGCAGCTGGGTTCCGCGGGCCCTACAGCCTCGAGCTCGAGGGCCGGCGGGGCGAGGATCTCAATCGTGCCCAGCACCTGGAGCGGATCAGCCGGTCGCTGGCGTATCTGCGCTCGATTGGACTGACCGAAAACTGAGCGAACACGCGATGCGTGGAGGGAGCTGAGACGGATGGGCGAGGAGAAGAAGATCGGGGTAGGCATCATCGGCATCGGTTGGGTTGCCCACGAGCACATTAAGGCGTGGAAGAACAACCCGCACTGTACGGTTGTCGCCCTTGCCAGCCACAGTCGGGAGAATGCCGAACGCGCCCGGCAGCAGCATGGACTGGACCAGGCGGCGATCTACACCGACTGGGCCGAGCTGATTCGCGATGCGCGCGTTGACCTGGTTGACATCTGTTCGATGAACCACCTCCATGTGCCCCAGGGCATAGCGGCGGCCGAGGCGGGCAAGCACGTGCTCATCGAGAAGCCGGCGGCGAATACGCTGGAAGGGCTGCGCCAGCTTGAGCAGGCGATCAGCCGGGCTGGAGTGAAGAGCCTGGTTGGCTTCGAGCTGCACTGGAGCCCGTATTTCCAGTCGATCCATTCCATGATTGATGCCGACTTCTTTGGTCGGATCTACTACGCCGAGTGCGACTACTTCTCCGGGAACTGGGAGAAGTGGTATGTTGGCTACGAATGGGTGAAAACGAAGGAGAAGGGGGGATCAGCCCTTCCGGCGGCTGGCTGTCATGCCGTGGACGCGATCCGGCAGTTCGTGCGCTCTGAGGCGGCAGAGGTCTTCGCTTACGCTGGGAACTTCACCGGCGTGATGGAGTGGGATCCCACGATCATCACCCTGATCCGCTTCGAGAATGGCAGTATCGGGAAGGTGGGCTGTGTCCTCGAAGGGAACGTCAAGTACCAGTTCAACGTCCGCCTCCACGGCGCGAAGGGGACGCTGGTCAATGATCGCTTCCTGACGAGCTATCTGCCGGGCCAGACGGGCTGGGCTCAGTTCCCGACGATCCTGCCGGACACGCCAGAGGTATCGCACCATCCATTCCAGGGGGAGCTGGATCACCTGATCGACTGCATTCGAGAGGACCGGCGGCCGCTGGTCGACATCACCGACGCGGTCAAGACCCACGAGATCATGTTCGCGGCCGAGATATCAGCGCGAGAGGGGAGGCCGGTGCGGCTTCCGCTTCCGCGCTGATGCCGCGGCGTACCGCGCCCGGGTGTGGACCGTTCGGGTGATACGGAGACGCCCGGCGTGGTGAGACAGCAGGCGAGAGGGCGTGGAAAGCCGGCCCCGTATCTGTGCCGGCCCCCCATATCTGTTTCGGGAGGGCGTGCCTGACGCCCCGGGCCATTTTTCGCCGATCGAGGAGAGACGTCCATGCTGCGCATCGGACTGGTGGACTGCGACACAAGCCACGTTGTCGCATTCACCCAGCGCCTGAATCACGTAGGGATCGCCGCGGAGCAGTGGGTAGACGGAGCGCGGGTGGTTGCAGCGGTGCCCGGCCAGTCGCTCGTCAGTCCCGAGCGCATCGCGGGCCATGTCGAGCAATTGCGGGGGTTCGGCGTCGAGATCGTCGAGCGGCCGGAGGACCTGCTCGGTCGGGTTGACGCGGTTTTCATCGAATCGGTCGACGGGAGTGTGCACCGGGAGCGCGCGCTGCCGTTCATCGAGGCAGGTTTGCCGGTGTTTATTGACAAGCCGTTCACCACCCGTGCCGCCGAGGCGCGGGAGCTGGTAGAGGCGGCGCAGCGGCGGGGGAGCTTTCTCACCTCAGCATCGGCGCTCCGCTATGCCCGGGAGGTGCAGGATGTGCGGCGCCGCCGGGACGAGCTAGGTGCAGTGCTCGGTGCGGACACGCATGGTCCGGCCAGCCTTCATCCGCGGAATCCCGGCCTCTTCCACTACGGCGTGCACGCCGTCGAGATGCTTTACGCCCTGATGGGCACGGGCTGTCGCGCGGTGCGCTGTATTCGGGAAGAGGGTGTCGAGATCGTGGTTGGCCGTTGGGAGGGAGGGCGTCTTGGGACCGTCCGGGGGACGCGCCAGGGCGTATACGCCTTCGGGTTCACGGCGTTCTGCGAGAAGGGAGTTGTGCCCGCCCTGATTGACAGCCGCTTCTACTACCGCGACCTGCTGAAGACGGTCGTCGGCGCGCTCGAGAGCGGGCAGTGGCCGCTCTCAGCGGAGGAGCTCATCGAGCCCGTGGCCTTTCAGGAGGCGGCGCTCACCTCAGCGGAGCAGGGCGGTGCAGAGGTCTCGCTGGACGAGATCGCGACTGCATCCCATCAGGCAGGCCAGTCTGCCAGCTGAGTCCGGCCGCGCGGCCGGGCGGCGGCATCTCTCGTGTCTCGGCCAGCCCCGTCCGTGCGGCCTTCCCTGGATCTAGGCTATCCTTCCCATCCTGCTCACGGCTGTTCGCGGCAGTTTCCTGTTCGGCGGATGCAGTGACGCGGCACGAAGTCCCGTTGGCAGGAGATTCGCACGGTCTATGCCGCCCCATGCGGGGGATCAGGGGCACATCGGATACCGCACCCTGCAGGCCGCTTCCGCACATCCTCTGTAAATCAGTATCCTCACCCGAATCGAGCTATCTGACACGTTGTGCTGCCTTGAACGCGGCTTGGTACTTGTGCTTTCAGTATCCTCACCCGGTTCCAGATGTCAAGCCCCCAGAAGCTGGTTCACACGGGATGTGGGCATTAGCTCATCTGGTCATCTACCAAATCGCTGGTCCCGGGGTTGTGTATCGGCAAGCCCTGTGCGACCTCGGCCGGTGTCCGGTACCCCAAGCGCTGTACAGCCGCTCCTTGTTGGAGCGGCATCGCCACTGCTCAACGCTCACCTGAGCGTGCGTCGCATCCCAGAAATCCTCCGGATTCAGGCACTCATTCCGGAGCTTCCTGTTGAAGCTCTCAACAAACCATGTCTCCCAAGGGTAGCTCGGCTCAATGGACACCAGTCGGCCGCGCCTCCAGCATCGCGATCACCGCGGCGCTATTCAAGCGGCGGCTACCGGCTCCGGTGGCACCCCCAAGTTTCCTCGTCGGGGATCACCAGCAACCTCAGCACCTGGCCCTGCTCCATCCGGATGATGAAATTATCCGTCCGCACGTGGCCGCGATAGGTTGCCCTCGTGGGCAATATCACCTTCTTGCTCTTGCCGGCGCTTCCACGGCCGCGTGCGCGGCAGGACCAGCCCTATCCCCTGGCAGATGCACCCGACCCGGTTGGGAGTAACCGTCTCCTTCCGTCGGCGCAACGCTACCCTGATGCGCCGATAACCAGGGCGCGGGTTCGCGGATCGTCACGCGCAACGCCGCCTCGGCGTCGTGCTCCGCCAGTACCCGATGGCGATCGGTGGGATGGAGCATCCCAACGATCCGACAGGCCAAGCGTTCGGAGATCCCACGTCCAACCAGCTCTGCGACGATCTCGCACTGCGGTGCGAGCGAAACCCCACCAATCCGAGCGAAGGTGCTGCGATTCGCGATTAGGGAGTGGTGAGCGCGTTCTGATAGTCTGCCGATCATATTAGCCGCTATACGCCTGCCAGATGCCATAGTGGCCGATCGCAATGCAAGCACCTTGCGGGATTATGGCCCCCGGTGTCCAACAGATGCGAGGCTGGGATGGAATAGCCCCAAAGCCGGGCTTCTCATCCACCCGCGTTTCTCGGCCAACCAGTGGCTCGACGGTGCCCGTTACGCTTGCTAGAGGGCTTGCCTCATCAAACTTTACGGCCAGAGCGTGAGCCAGCGCTGGCCCCTGAGCTCCGGCCAACAGTATTGGTCGCTCGGCTGTCAGATCGACCAAATCAAATAGACCAAACAACTTCTTCGTAGACGTGGTCTGCAGGCAGCTGGTCAGCCTCACACGCCCCCAACCGTATCGGCCCTCGCCACCAATCTGCAGCCGCTTCCAGGCGTCATACCATCCGCGCGGACCACCATCCCTCACCAGTACATAGCCTACGAGATAAACGGGGGCACCGAGCGCATCGGCATCGGCACCGTACTGGCCGCCCAAGCTGGTGCCATCTAACGGGCGCGTGCGCGGGCGGATCATCTCCACCTCGTGCAAGCTGTCTTCTTCAGCGGCGTAACGCTGGGCATCCAGTGCAGTGCTAGCATAGGTATCGAGCAGCAGATAGTCGAAGAGTTCGAATGAGAGCCGACCGCGGCCATAAACCGGGCCATCGGCAGCTTGAACAGGATAGAGGGCCTCCAGCGGATCAGGGACTAAGGCTGGAAAGAAGTAGGTAAAGGACAGGCTCTTACTCACTTCTTCGCCGACACTACGATAGTCCTGGGGATTTGCCTTGCGACCCTCAACTTCCGCTCGGTCCCGGGCCAGGCGAGCCGTGAGCGCGCCCCACATATTCCTTGCGGTAACGTAAGGTCGCGTCTGCATCAGGCTCCCCACTTTGCGCCAGCCGATGTGCAAGGGTGCTAGAAGCTGAAAGGCTACCTCGTAGGCGATCCAGCCTGGAGCTGACGATGGAGTGGGCATTGAGGAAGGTACTATTGCTAGCACATTCTTTGGTGCTGCGTTCGTCTTTCCTGTCGCGCGGACTATCTTGCTCCGTTCCTGTAACTTCTGCTTTCGAGATAACGACTTCTTCTTGTTCTTGCGCTGCGGCGCCATCGAAGTACCTACCTTTCTCCGGTAGCCTTGGTACCATAGCGGACGTAGATGAGGGTTTGCTCATACAGGTCTTTGACGAGCAGCAGCTTGTCGAGATCTACCGTCACGTGATCTATAAGGTGCTGCGCGACGTCAGCCCACTTGTCCGTCGACCACTGCCCCTTCTTATCTGGTTTGCTTTGCCCAACGGGGAACCCGAGCTTGAGGGTAGTAATCTCATCGGCTCCCAGTATGGCGAGGAGATTGTCGCGGATGGCCCGAGCTTGATCTTCCTCAGCCTTGGGTCGCGAGTAGAGAAATAGCAGGCCGGCGTAGACTCCATTTTCCTGCAC
>JADGGD010000176.1 GCA_019690095.1 Chloroflexota bacterium | reverse complement strand
ATCGGGGGGCGGGCCGCCGTTTTTTAAACCCCCGGGGGGGGGGCCCCCCTGGGGGGGGGGGGCCCCCCCCACCGTCCGTCCCCGCCGGGAATTTCCCGCCGGCGGGGCCGGAGTTCGACGCCGCGGCGCCGGCCCTGGCCCGGCGCTCAGCGCGGCAGGCGGACGGGGTACGGCCGCGACTTCTCCAGCGTGGAGGGGCGGAGCACCTCGACGGTGAGTGTGCCGCCCGGCGGCAGATCTGCCGTCGGCACGGAGAAGGTCAGCCAGCCGCTGCTGCCGAACACCGTCGGCACGCTCCGCCGACCGTCCAGCACCACCACATCGCCGGGGGCGAAGCCCGCCCCGGTCACCCCGGCCGTCAGGACCGGCCCGGTGATCGGGTTCACCGCGACCGCGGCGATGAAGATCCCCGGCACCGTCCGGGCGCGCGCGCTCAGGGAGATCCCCGGGTCGACCGTGATGAGGTCGTAGAGGTGGGCGTTGCGCGCATTCGCCAGGCGGGTGACCCGGTAGGGGAGGCGGTCGGCGGCGAGGATGGCGTAGAGCAGGCGGGTGCGCGGCAGTGCGCCGTCCATGACCATGCCGTCGTGCTCCGGCGCCACCGCCACAAACACCCGCCGCGCGCTCCCGTCGGCCAGCACAGCCTGCACCGCGTCGGCGAAGCGGTCGGCGCTCGTCTGGCTGGTGATGTCCGTGCCGGCCAGGCGGCCGCGCGAGAAGTAGCGGACGTACTGCGGCAGGCCGATGTTCGTGTAGAGGATCCGGTCGCGCGCGTGGTGCGCCAGCAGTTCGTGGGTGAGCAGGGCCGGGTCGGACTGGTTGAGCATGGTCAGCCGGGTCGGCGGGAGGGAGAGCCAGCCCCGCCAGTCGAGGGCCGATGCGGCGACACTGCCCGCGACGACCAGCAGGAGCAGGGCCCGGGCGAGCCTGCGGGTGCCGGGCGAGTGGGCCAGCGCCGCGGCGGAGACGACCACCATCCCGACGAAGGGCTGGAGGATGGTCAGGTGCTCATCCCGGAGCAGGCCGGTCGTCGCCGTCGAGAGCACGACGACCACCGCCAGGCCGGGGAGCAGGGGCTCCGGCTGGCGCCGCCGCACGGCGGCGGTCAGGAGCACCGCCGCGGCGGCCAGCCAGGCGGCCGCGAACAGGACGTCCGGCGCCTGCAGTTCGTACCACGGCCAGGTCGCCAGCAGGTTGTAGGTCCAGAACTGCTGGAGGCGCGTCAGGAGCCGCACCGCCGGCCCGGGGCCGCCGGCCGTGCCGAGCGCGGTGGGCAGGATCGTCCCGCGCAGGAAGGGCAGGAGGCCGCCGGCGGGGCAGGCGGCGTTGTAGGCGAGCGTCGGCGCCCCGCCGAGGGCGAAGGCCGCCGCGGCCAGGAGCGCGAGCCAGGGGCGGCGCCGGAGCTCCCGCCAGCGGGCCCGCACCGGCGCGGGGCGCGCCAGCCCCAGGTAGAGCACGGTCGGCACGGCGGGCCAGACGAACGTCTCCAGCCGCACCAGCAGGGTCGCCCCCGCCGCAAGCGATGCGAGCAGGAGGAAGCGCGTCCGCCCGGTCATCAGGTAGCGCGTCCCCAGGAAGACCGCCAGGAGAAGGATGCCGAGCGGGAGGTACACGCTCTGGTGGTCGGTCAGGGCCATGAACAGCGTCGTCGGCGTCGTGAGCAGGAGCGCACCGCCGAGCGCGGCGAGGCCCGGCCCGACGTACGGCCGGAGGATCAGGAAGACCAGCCAGGCGTCCGCGATGAACAGGGTGATCCCGACGTAGCGGTAGAGGTAGGGATCGCCGGTCAGGCCGTGGAGCCACGGGTAGACCGGTGGCAGGTAGGCGTAGAAGTAGGCCGCGCCGATGTAGGGCGTGAAGGCGAGCGGCAGGGAGGCCCTGCCCAGGTGAAGCCAGCAGGGCGGCTGGGCCGGGCTCAGCCCGGCCATAACCTCGAGCGCGCTCTCGTACTCGGCGATCCCCTCGATCCACATCGGGACGAAGTCGTGGTGGACGGCCAGGAAGAGGAAGACCAGCGCGCTCAGGCCCAGGAGGCCGAGCGCGGGCATCCGCCCGGCGTTCTGCCCTTCCCGCACAGCGCGTCGGCCTACCGCGTCGAGGTCGTGATCAGGACGATCCCGGCCAGGATCAGGAGCGCGCCCGCCCACCGGCCCGGCGTCACCGCCTCGCGCAGGAGGGTGACCGATGCCAGGAGCAGGAGGACGTAGAAGATGCCGTTCAGCAGGGGCACGGCGAAGCTCAGGTCGAGCCGCGACACCACCACCAGCCAGAGGAGCGCCGTCAGGGCGGAGAGGGCGTAGCCGGCCAGGAGGGCGGGCGTCGTGAGCACCTGGCGGATCAGCGCCGCCGCTTCGGCCGGGCTGGCGAGGGAGAGCTGACCGGTCGCCCGGGTGCCGTACTTGAGCAGGAGCTGATTGCCGAGCAGGCTCAGGGCCACGATCGCGATGAGGCCGAGATTCCCGATCCAGCGCGCCATCCAACCTCCGTTGTGTCGGGCGGCCGACGAAGCTCTTGCTCTCCGTCGGCCGCTTCCCTGTTCTCGTCTCAGCGGTGTATCCGCCGTCACCGGTCAGCGTCCCACCGGCAGGCCGGCCGTGCTTACTCCAGCAGGGCGATCTCGCGCGCGCTCACGCCGAAGGCCCGGAGGGCCTGCCGGATCTCCGCCGTCGAGGCCGTGCGGCGGGCCTGGATCACCGCCCGCTGGCGCGCCACCCGCGGGAGGCCGGCCAGGGCGGCGAGGTAGGCCGCCGCCAGGATCCAGAGCAGGCGGCCCCGGGCGCGCTCGCGGGCGAACCGTCCGCTCGCCCCGCGCCCGGCCAGCGCGCCGTACCCCTGCCAGGCGTAGCGCCGCATGGTATGGAGCGGGCTTGCGAGCAGGAGCGGCGCCGGCAGGTTCTTGCAGGCCAGCCAGAGGCGGTTGCGCTCGACCTGGAACGCCTTGAAGGCCGAGAACGGCCCGCTCGATGCCGAGAAGCGGTGGTAGGCCACCGCCGTCGGCACGTAGACGCACCGCCAGCCGCGCAGGCGCGCCCGGAAGCCGAGGTCGGCATCCTCGCAGTAGGCGAAGAAGGCCTCGTCGAACAGCCCGACGTCCTCGAGCATCGCCCGCCGGAGGAGCGCCGCGCTCCCGCTCGGGCAGAACACCTCCTCGAGACGGTCGAACTGGCCGGCATCCTGCTGGCCGCGCCCGCGCCCGCGCGTCAGGCCGTCGGCGAAGACGACGTGCCCGACGCAGTCGATGACGCCGCGCGCGTCGTAGGACAGCACCTTTGCCGCGCAGGAGCCGATGCGCGGGTCTGCCTCCATGGCCCGGACCAGCTCGGCGAGCCAGGCCGGGTCGGCGACGGCATCGTTGTTCAGCAGGGCGATGTAGTCGCCCCGGCTCGCCCGGATGCCCTGGTTGCAGGCCGCGGCGAAGCCCCGATTCGTCTCGTTGCGGATCAGCCGTGCGAGCAGGCCCTCGCGGACGGCGGCCTCGGCCGAGCCGTCGGTCGAGCCGTTGTCCACCAGGATGACCTCCATCTCCGCCCGCAGGGTCTGGGCGCGGAGCGAGGCCAGGCACTCCGCGAGGTAGGGGGCGCCGTTCCAGTTCACGACCACCACCGAGACCATGCCGCCGCGTCCTCCGCGGCTCAGCCGTCCGCACCGGCCCCGTCCCGGGCCGGGGGGTCATGGAGAAGGCGGGCATCCCGGCGCTCGATCTCGTACCGGAGCAGGGCGATCTCCTGCGCCAGGCGCTTGTTCTGGTCGGTCAGGCGGGAGAGCGAGACCGAGTAGTGGAGCGCCAGGAAGAAGCCCAGGATGATGCCGGCCAGGAGGAGGACCGAAGGGGGGTATGCGACGCCGACCAGGCGCGCGGCGATGTCGAGCGAGCGCCGCCAGAGCGAGACGGCGATCAGGCCGATGCTGGCGGCGAACCAGAGGAGGGCATACTCCTCGCGGAGCGCACGCCGCCGGATCAGCCAGGCGACCACCAGCATGATCGCCAGGCTTCCGATGATCGCGATGATCTGGATGGTGGGGTTCATTCCACCGCCCTCCCCTCCGGGCCGCGCGACGCCCCGATCGCGACGGCCAGGAGGACCTTGGCCATATAGTACAGCGAGCGCAGGGGGGTGATCGAGGAGCGCCCGGCCTGCCGCTCGCGCATGCGGACCGGCGCCTCATAGAGGCGGAACCCCTCCCGGCAGAGGGCGACCACCGATTCCGGCTCGGGGTAATCCTGGGGGTAGTGCCGCGCCAGGAAGCGGATCGCCGCGCGGTTGAAGGCGCGGAAGCCGGAGGTGCTGTCGGTGATCCGTCGCCCGAGGAGGAGGGAGATGACCGTTCGCAGGACGGTGATGCCCAGCCGCCGCGCCCTCTGTCCCCGGTAGGGCGCTCGCTGGAGGAAGCGCGACCCGATCACGACGTCGGCGCCGGTCACCGCCAGCGCGTCGAGGAGGATGCAGACCTCGTCGGCCCGGTGCTGACCGTCGCCGTCGAACTGGACCGCGACGTCGTAGCCGCCCCGCTCGGCGAAGAGCAGGCCGGTCTGGACGGCGCCGCCGATGCCGAGGTTGTAGGGGAGGTCGAGCAGGTGCACCCCGAGGCGCCGGGCGACTGCCGCCGTGTCGTCTGACGAGCCGTCGTTGACCACGACGATGTCTGCCGTCGGGTAGTGGGCGCGGAGGTCGGCGACGACCCCCGGCAGGCTTGCCGCCTCATTGTACGCGGGGACGATGAACAGGAGCCGCATCTCGCCCTCCCCGTCCACAGCCGCCGGTCCGGCTACCCCGCCGGGGCGGCCGCTCCGGCGGCCGCGGGCGCGGCGGTGCCGCCGACCGTCCACCGGGGGCTCAGCGCCACGATGCCCGCCTCCGCCCGGTCGCTCCAGACCGAGAAGCGGCAGGCCGGCCCGTCCGCCAGCTCGCCCGGCGGGCGCCCGCCGGCCGGCCAGGCGTCCGCGGTCAGGTCGTAGGTGCCGGGCAGGAGCGGCAGGTCTGGAAACACCACCTCCGCCTGCGCGGTCTCGCCCGGCGCCGGGGCCGGCCGCGGCCCGGAGTCGGCGCGGTAGACCAGCAGGCCGTCGCTCCGCCGCACTGCGATGCCGAGGACAACCGCCTCCACCGCCCCGCTCCCCTGATAGGACAGCCGGGCGACCAGCGTCTCGCCGGTCCGGAAGCTGTAGCGCTCGGTCCCGTCCGCATCGAGCAGGCGCACCGCCCGGACCTCCAGCCCGGGCGGGGAAGCCGTGCCATCCGCTCCGGGCGGGGCCGGTGCCGCCGGGACTGCCGCCGGCCCGCCGGCCGGGCCGGTCTTCCCCTCTGCGCCGTCTACTGCGGCGCACTCGACCGCGGTCTGGTAGGCGCGCACCACCGCCCGGGCGTCGCCCCGGGCGCGGATGACGCCCCGCTCCAGCCAGACGGCCCGGTCGCAGAGCTGTTCCACCAGCGGCAGGACGTGGGAGACGAAGATCACCGTCGTCCCGCGCCGGCGCAGGTCGGCGATCCGCTCCAGGCACTTGCGCTGGAACGCCTCGTCGCCGACTGCGAGCACCTCGTCCACGATCAGGATGTCCGGATCCACGCTGATCGCCACGGCGAAGCCGAGCCGCATGTACATGCCCGACGAGTAGTGCTTGACCGGCGTGTCGATGAAGCGCTCCAGCTCGGCGAAGGCGACGATCTCCTCAAACCGCCGTGCCATCTCCCGGCGCCCCAGGCCGAGGATCGCCCCGTTCAGGTAGATGTTCTCCCGACCGGTCAGGTCCGGGTGGAAGCCCGCGCCCAGCTCGATCAGCGCCGAGACCTTCCCTTCCACCCGCACCCGCCCGGCCGTCGGCTCGAGGATGCCGGAGATCAGCTTGAGCAGGGTGCTCTTGCCGGAGCCGTTCTCGCCGATGATCCCCAGCGTCTCCCCCGGCGCGACGCTGAGGCTCACGTCCCGCAGGGCCCAGAACTCCTCCCGGCCGCCGTTCCGCCGGTGGGCCAGGTTCACCACCAGCTCCTGGAACGAGCGCGCCTTGTGGTGCTGGAGGACGAAGCGCTTGGAGACGCCCTCCAGCCGGACCG
>JADGGD010000175.1 GCA_019690095.1 Chloroflexota bacterium | reverse complement strand
CGCTCCAGCCAGCCGAAGGGGGCACGTGCCCTTCGGCCGGTCGGCGAGACCGATCGGGTCCGTTTGCTCGTCGCCCGGGCCCTGGTGGAGGCCCAGGGAGGCCGTCTGGAGACAGATCAGGCATCCGATTCCTGGACTGCTCGACTCTCCTTCCGGATCGCTGCCCGCACAACCATCCTCGTCGTCGATGACAACCAGGATCTCATCGCGCTCTTTCGGCGATACGTGGCCGGGCACGATATTACGGTCGTCGGGGCCAGTGAGAGTGCTCAGGCTCTGCGCCTGGCAGCCGAGCTCCAGCCCGGCCTGATCACCATCGATGTGATGATGCCCGGCCTGGATGGCTGGGAGATCCTCCAGCAGATCAAGGCAACCCCGACTATCTCCCACATCCCGGTCATCGTCTGTTCAGTGCTCCACGAGCCTGAGCTCGCTCGGAGCATGGGCGCGAGCGACTACCTTGTCAAACCCGTTCAGCAGGCCGATTTCCTCGCAGTCCTCGACCGCCATCTCCTCCGAGCAGCGCCGGTGTCGTGACCATCGCCAGCAGGGCCTGGATTCCCTGGGCCAGCCGGGGCATGGTCAGGCCGGCCGCCGTGTCCAGCCGCAGCTCCCCGATGACCAGCGATGCCTCCTCATCGATGTCGCGCGCGGACATGGCGATCACGTCGATATTGCGAAGCCTCTCATCGCGACGGATCGCTTCGAGGAAGTCGTAGCCGCTGAAGCCGGGGATCAACAGATCCACCAGAATCAGATCCGGCCGCTGCGAGCGGGCGATCTCCAGCCCTTCCAGGGCGCTCGAGGCCTCGAGAATGCGAAGGCCGGGATCGTTTGCTGTAAGCACGCGCGCCAGGAGACGGACGAATCCCGGATCGTCGTCGATGAGCAGGACGGACTCGGGCCGGCGGCCCAGCCGCTCCAGTGCTGCCAGCAGATCGGCTCGGGAGATAGGCTTGACCAGGTAATCGGTCGCTCCAAGTAGAAGGCCAAGCTGCCGGAGGCTCGGAAGGTGGCAGGTAATCACCGGCGCAAGCTCCTGCACCGCGGTAATCAGTCCATCCGCCTGGCGCTCGATCCAGCCGGTATCCGCGATGACCGCGGCGGGTCCGGTCTCGCGGACCAGTGCCAGGGCATCTCCCGGCGAGGCGGTCACGATGAAGCGGTACCCCTCGATATAGTGCTGGAGGACTGAAACCACCCGAGGGTCATCGTGGAGGACCAGCACGTGCGGCAGCTCACCCCGGCCAGGCGGCCAGGCCGTACCAGCCGGTGTGACCGGGACGGCTTCCCCACGGGCGGTCGGCAGGGTGAAGCCCACAGTCGTTCCCTCGCCGAGGGCACTCTGGATCCACATGGTCCCGCCGTGGAGCTCAACAAACTTCTTGCTCAGTGCCAGCCCCAGGCCGTTCCCCTCTCGCGCCTGATCATCGTGTAGCTGGCTGAATGTCTCGAAGGCCTGGGCCAGCCGCTCTGGCGCGATTCCTCGGCCGGAATCGGTGACGGTCACTGTCGTCTCGGCCGGCGTGGTGGTCACCTCTACCCGGATCCAGCCGGCGTCGGTGAACCGCACCGCGTTCGTCAGGAGGTTCAACAGGACCTGTCGGATCCGGGTCCGGTCGAGGAAGAGCACCAGTGGCGCTTCCGGTACCCGGACCTCAAGCCGCAAGCCTTTCGGCTCGGCCAGCCCCCGGACCATCTCCACCGCCTCGCTGATGATCTCGGTGAGATCTGCCAGCTCACGATTCAGCGGCAGTCGGCCGGCCTCGATCTTCGAAAGATCCAGGACGTCGTTGATCAGATCGGAGAGATGCCGGGCGCTCCGGTAGATCGCCATCACATCGCCCCGGTATTCGCTGGGCAGGGCCGCACCCTTATAGCTCTCCGGCGCGGTCGCCATCATCTCGCTGAATCCCACGATGAGGTTCAGCGGCGTTCGAAGCTCGTGGCTGACATTCGCGACGAACTCCGATTTGAAGCGGTAGGCCTTCTGTGCCGCTTCCCGCGCGAAGATCAGGGCCTCGTTGGCCCATTCCAGACGAACGTAAGCCTCGTCAAGGCTCTTCAGGACGCGGAGAACCTCGGCGCGCCGCTCCCGCGCCTCCCGGGCGTTCTTCTCCGACTCGCGCGTCATCGTCAGTGCCCAGGCAAGCGCGGTGAACAGCCGGTGCGAGCTGACCCAGGCCATCAGCGCGGTGAGCAGGACATACACGATGGGGAGCAGCAGACCAGTTATCCCGGGCTTCGGATTGTGCAGGCCGATGCCGAGGATCAGGACGCTGCTGGCGAGGGCGGTGATCCAGAGGGCGCGCGCATCGGTCAGCATGCCGGTGACCAGCACCACCAGCACGTAGAGATAGAGCGAGTCCCCACCGCGATAGGTATCCGCGATGATAGTCACTGCCGCAAAGAGGGCGGCCACGTACACCGCGACCGCCAGGTCGAGATGCGCACGTGCCGAGCGGTAGCTGATCAGGGCGGCCAGCAGGAGGATTCCCAGGACGAGATACGGCCGTCCGACAGTGTCATCGCCGCGGAGGATGCTGAAGGCAAGCCAGAGCCAGGAAAGGCACAGCGTCACCGGCAGCAGGGTCGAGAGGGTCTCCCGCACCAGATCGCCGAGAATATCCGGCACTTCGGAGCTGATCGGGGAGACCATACTGCGCGGGGCGACGGCAGTCCGGTCCATGGTTTGGACCCCCCTCGGATGATCCGCACCGATCGGCCGGCCGGGACGCGGATCAGCGCCTCTCGAGGACCTCGCGGTTCACGCAGTCCAGCGGCGGCCGACCGGTCAGCACATTCAGGACGTTATCCACCGCCATGCGAATGGAAAGCTCGTTCGCCCGCTGGCTGAAGCCAGCGACGTGCGGTGAGAAGATGACATTGTCATGCTGGAGGATTGCGCTCCCCCAGGGTGGTTCCTTCTCGAACACGTCGAGCGCCGCGCCTGCGATCCAGCCTTCCCGCAGGGCCTGGTCGAGCGCGCGCTCATCAACAAGCGTGCCGCGGGCGGTGTTAATCAGGAAGGCGGTGCGCTTCATCATCCGCAGGCGGTCGGCGTTGATGATGCGCTCGGTCGCGGGCGAGGCGGGCAGGTGGAGGGTTAGAAAGTCGGCCTGGCGCACAACCTCCTCGAGGGACAGGCGCTCGACCCCGACCTCCCGGGCGAATTCCTCGTCCCAGTACGGGTCGTGTGCGATCACCCGCATCGCGAAACCACGGGCCCGCCGTGCCATGCCCTTGCCGATCTTCCCGAGCCCCAGGATGCCCAGCGTCTTCCCATTGACGTCGGCACCCGTGTGCCGCTCCCACCGGCCGTCTCGCACCAGGCGATCATGGAGCGGGATCCGCCGGGCCAGGGCAAGGATCAGGCCGAAGGCGTAGTCAGCAACCGCCTCGTGGTTGGCCCCGGGTGTGGTCGAGACAATAACCCCTTTTGCGGTCGCCGCCTGGAGATCAATCGAGTCGTAGCCGACCCCAACCCGCGCGATGATCTTCAGGCGATCCGCCGCTTCGAGCACCGCCGCTGAGTACACGTCGCTCGCTGCGATGACCGCATCCACCCCGCGGATCAGCTCGCGCATCTCCGCTTCGGTGTGATGGTTGGGGCGGCGCTCGTTACGAATCGCACAGCCGATCGCGCGCAGCCGCTCGAGCTCGGGGTTATCCTCCTCTACGACCCAGGAGGTCACGAGAACCGTATAGGCTGCCACCTGCTGCTTCCTCGTGTCAGAAACTCCACCGGGCGCACTCGCCCGCGTACTTTTGAGTGATCCTACCGGTCGGTGATCCTACCGGCGCGGCCCGGTTCTGTCAAGGCGAGAGGGCGGGCTGTTGATTGCTTGGAGGCATCGATCACGTGAAGGACGGCGGGCAACCCCGCTACGCTGCGGCGGCCAGCCCGCGTTCCCCTCCGGGACCGGCCAGATTCTGGTAACCGGGAGCCCAGCGGGCTTCCCAGCCTCTCGTCAGCTCGGGCTCTTCTACAGGGGGCCAGACTCCGGTGCCCGTCGTGGAGACGGCGCAGACGAGGAAGATCCGTCGGATGCGGAATCGCGGCTTGCACGCCGTCCCTCGCCGGTCAGTTCCTCTCGCAGAATCACCACATCGCGTGGGGCGCTGATGCCGATCTTAACACGGTCCCCAGCGATCTCGAGGACTTTGATGGTGATATTTCCCTGGATGACGATCGTCTGATCAACCTTCCGGCTCAAAACCAGCATCGCTCCATCGCGGCCCCGGTGGGCTCGCGCCTCGTGCCCAGCCTTTGTTCGCCAGCCATCTCCGCTTATCCCGCGAGCCCGGAACGTCGCCCGTCCTCGTGAGAAGCGACCGTACTGTCAGGATACACGGCGTCAGCGTGTTCGGCAAGTCCCCGATTGGCCGGCTTCCGGGTGTGCTTCGCCGGTTTTCCTCTCCTATTTCCCCGCTCGCATCCCCGGTGCACCGGCGACACGGCTCAGTCGTGCTCGCGGAACGGGCTGTTCAGGTGGAAGAAGTTGCTGATCCGCCCGTTGCGCATGTGCTCCTGGTACACCATCACCAGTCGGCGCTGATCGAAGGCCTCGAACCACTCCTCCCAGGTCACATGCTCGAGGGCACGGCCAGTGTATCCGGGAAAATCGAAGCGGAGGACCCCCGGGTGGTGATCGTGCTCGGTCCCGGGGATGGCGGCCGGTACGGCGTGGCGCTCCTCTGCCCACTGGCGGATCACTGCGTGGCTCCGGGTGACCAGCGATTCCCCCGGGTGACTTTCGTGCTCGTCCGGCGTTTCGATCCAGTGTGCTTCGCAGATCGAGCGTGGGAACCCCGCCTGGTGCCTGCTCGGCTCTCCCTCCACAGGCCGCTGGCAGTATCTCCTTCGAAACTCATCGGGAGGCGTATTCGCTCCCATCATCATCCTCCTCGGTCGAATTCCATGGGTCTGTGGCGTTGTCGCGGGCCGGGATCACACGTGCCCCGTCGGCTATGCCTTCGCCTCTCTAGCGTGGACGCCGTGCCTTCCAGGTGCAGTCGGCCGTCGGTTGCGCTGGCGGATGGCGGTGAAGAAGCCGTTCAGGGTCCGCCGCATCTCCTCGCTCATCGGACGATAGCCGGCGATCTCCTCCAGGAGCCGTGTGCTCACTCCCAGGACAGCAGCGATGCGGGCAAGAGCGACAGCATCAACTGGCTTGCCCGCACGGAGATCCTCCACCGCCTGGACCGGCACCCCGGCTCTGCCCGCCAGATCAGCGGGGGCGAGGGGTGCACCGAAGCGGTAAGAGGTGTACTGCTCGATGAGCCGCTGTATCTCTGGCACGGTTGGCCGCACGTGCTCTTTCGATTCCACCGCATTGCCTCCGGTCGGTTCCGTCTGGTCGAGGGAAGCCGATGAGTGGTACCTCCCCCGGTCAGCACAGGGAAGAAATTCCGGTCGACCGGGCAATCTGTGTTCCAGGTGCATCCGGGTGAGGACGGGGATCGGGGTGACGGGGAAAAGGGAATGCAGTCGCCGCGGGGAGGCCGTAGCTTCTCTATCCTGTGGGCGTCGCGTCGACGAAGCGGTCCTCGAAGCTCTGCCAGGTGCCGTCGGCATACAGGGCGTAAATGATCCGATCGCTGGTCCAGAGCATCGTTCCTGCGGCGAACTGCTCGTATGCCCCTGAGACGGCCCGCGGTGCGGCGGTTGCCCAGCCCAGTGCCTGGCGAAGACCGGTCTGCTGGCGCCACAGCTTGCCAAGCCCGTCGGTCGGCGCGAGTCGGCCGGGGGGTGGTGTCCCGACATCGGCAAGCGGCTCGCCATCCTCATAGGTATCCGGATAGACCGCCCAGGCGCCGCTGTCGCGGATGACGAAGATCTGGCGCACATCGTCGCGGCGCACCATCAGCCCGTGCTCGAAGCGCTGGCTGGTCGCGGGTGCACCAACCTCGCTGGCACTGGCACACCCAAGCTTTGCCGCGACCTCCGGGTGAGTGCGGTAGACCAGGCCGAAGCCCCGCACCGGCATAATGGGGCAGGCCGGTGCGAGCGGTGCACTACCAGCGGTCGCGGTAGCCGGTGGCTGTCTCTAATACACTTATCAGAGCCCAAGAT
>JADGGD010000028.1 GCA_019690095.1 Chloroflexota bacterium | reverse complement strand
GCGGTCGTGTGCAGTTTATCGAGCGCATCCGCGACGATGGTCACCGCCGAGTTGAAGCCGATCGTGTAATCAGTCCCGTTGACATCGTTATCCATGGTCTTGGGGATACCAACGACCTGGACATCTCGCTCGTACAGCTTGGCCGCCACGCCGAGGGTATCATCGCCCCCAATCGCGATCAGTGCATCAACGTTATACCGCCGCAGGTTATCGAGCACCTGCTGAACCTGTGCAGGGTCGCGGAAGGGGTTTGTCCGCGACGTGCCCAGGATAGTGCCACCTAGCGGCAGAATACCAGAGACATCACGCACTCCGAGCGGCTGGACCCTCCCCTCACCGAGCAGTCCGGCCCACCCATTCAGAATCCCCAGTACCTCATACCCGTACTGATCAGCTCGTCGGACAACGGCCCGGATCGCCGCGTTCAATCCCGGACAATCGCCGCCGCCGGTAAGGACGCCAATTCTCACGAGAACAACTCCCCTGCTGGACTAGCCGACCGCGGACCTCGACTGTTACACTCTTTGGCAGGCCCACGCCGGCCCACTCAGATCTCATCCTGTATACAGCGTGCGCCATAGTATAGGGTAATTGAGAAAGTGACGTCAAGCGAAGGCCCGGCCCGGACGACGCCCGAGGCGGCTGCCGAACGCGATCTCCAGCTGGTCCAGGATGCCCGCCGCGGCAACGTGGCCGCGTTCAACCAGCTTGTCCTATCCTATCAGGACCTGCTCTACAACGTCGCCCTGCGGCTGGTAGGGGATCCCGAGACTGCGGCAGACGTCACCCAGGATGCCTTCATCTCCGCCTATCGCCACCTCGACCAGTTCAAGGGAGGGTCGTTTCGAGCCTGGCTCCTGCGCATCGTCACCAATGCCAGCTATGATCTGCTCCGCGACCGCCAGCGCCACAACAGCGAGTCCCTCGATATGCTGATCGAGGAGTCATCCTATGATGCGCCTGATCCAGGCGAGCTTCCAGAAACAGTCGTGCTACGGCAGGAGTGGATCGGGAAACTCGAGGAGGGCCTGCGCTCGCTGGCCGTGGAGCAGCGCACGGTGCTGATTCTCTACGATCTGCACGGTCTCAGCTACGAGGAGATCGCCGCAACACTGCAGATCAGCCTGGGGACAGTCAAGTCACGGCTGAACCGTGCCCGGCGTCGACTGCGGGACTATGTGATGAGCCATCCGGAACTCTGGAAGCCGTGAACGCGTCTGTAAACTATGGAGCCTTGCGGCGTAGCGAGGACCGGGGATACTGGACAGTCAGAACCATGCAGGGAGAGCACCGGCCGGGCGGTCGACCAGACCGATGCCCCCGAACACCGGATCGATGAACGGACAACGGGGTATCATCCAGGCAGCTATGAGCCATGAATGAGCACGTCTTTCTTGATGATGGGGGGCACGTCCATCACCTGCTCTCGGAGTACCTGAACGACGATCTCGCCGCGGAGCAGCGCGAAGCTGTACGGACGCACCTGTCCGTGTGCTCCCGATGTCGCCAGGACCTTGCTACTCTCCGTCTCACTGTTCAGCTGGTCCGTCAGGCGCCTATCTATCGTGCCCCCCGCTCGTTCGCACTTCCGTCGTCGATACCGTCCCGCGCCGCCCGCTCCCCGCTTTCCTGGGCGCGAGCGTGGACTGGAGCCCTGGCGGCGATCTTCCTCGTGCTCCTCGCCGCACGGCTCATCCTGCCGCACGTGCTGTCGCCTTCCCTGACGGCTGTACCGGAGGTCGCAACCTCATCCGCTGCCGTTCCCCCTACTACGTCAGCCGCGCCCTCCCTCCGGATCGCCGTAGCCGGCCCGGCAGCCGTGCCGACCGGGACGCCTGGCGCGGGTATCTCGGAATCTCCGGCTGTGGCAACTGCCCCAGGCCCTGGCACGCGCATCCCCCGGCCGGCAGCGCCACCATCTAGCCTCGACACCACGGCCCCGGGCCAGCTGCATGTCTTCCTGGATGTTCTCACTCTGGGGATAGGGGCAGTAGGTTCCCTTCTTCTGGCATCACTTGTGGCTCTAGTCTGGATCGGCCGGCGCCGCTCCTAGCCGGTCATCACGGGCTGGCGCAGGCCTCCTGACTGCCCTCGGGAGAACTGACCGCCGCCAGCATCGCGCGAGGCGAGACATCCGGCTGCAGGGCGGAGACCAGCGCCGCGATGAGGCTCACGACGCCCGAGATGAGAAACGCCTCGTGGAGCCCATTCAGGAAGATCATCCGAGCGAGCGGATCCTGGCCCATGCCACCGCCATAGATGAAGACCTTCATCATGACATCCTCAGGGATGCGCGCCAGGACCAGGGGGAAGGCGATCGCGATGCTGAGCATCTGGCCGGTGTTCCCGAGCATCGTCCGGATCCCGGCGGCCGAGCCGCGCTGCTCCGGGCGGACACTGCTCATAATCGCATTGGTGTTGGGCGAGTTGAAGAAGCCAGAGCCTCCTCCCATAATCGCCATCCAGAGGGCGATCTGCCAGAAGGGTGTTTGATCGGTCACCAATGCCAGCCCTCCCAGCCCGAGGGCCGATGCCAGCAACCCAATCGTACCCAGGCCGCGTGCCCCATGGTGATCCGAGAGATAGCCGCTAATCGGCCCGATCAGCATGAACGCGAGGCCAAACGGGGCCATCATGAGCCCTGCCGTCAGGGGATCCTTCCCGTAGGGCCCCTGGAGGAAGAAGATCAGCAGGAACAGAACCGCCCCCCGGGCAATTCCATTGAGACAGGCGCTGAGGTTGGCGAGCCCGAACAGGCGGTGGCGAAAGAGGCGCAGGTTCATCATCGGGTGTGCCGCGTGAAGCTCGATGGGGATGAAAGCAAGCAGGCACACGATGCCGACAACGAAGAGCGCGCGAATGACATCCCATCCCCAGGAGGGGAAAGCAATCAGACTGAGGGCCATCAGGAAACAGCCGAGCCCGAGCGTGAACGTGAGACTCCCGGGCCAGTCGAAGTGTTGATGAGACGGCAGGCGCACTGGCTCCCGCAGGCGGCGAATGCCCCAGAGGGTTCCGAAGATGCCCAGCGGCACGTTGACCAGAAACACCCACCGCCAGGAGATTGCTGTCAGCAGCCCGCCGACAACCGGTCCGAGGACAAACCCCGCCGCCGCGGCGATCTGGTTGACACCGAGCCCGAGGCCAACCCGTCCACCCCGAAACGCATCGGTCACAATCGCTGTGCTATTGGTGATGAGAAGAGCGCCGCCAATGCCCTGAAGCATCCGGAAGGCGAGCACATCCAGTCCGTGAAGCTCGGGGCGAGCGAGCCCGGCCAGAAGGGACCCGATGGTGAAGATGGCGAAGCCAGCATTGTACAGGCGCTTCCGGCCAATCATATCGGCCAGGCGGCCAATCACCGGCACGAACGTGGTGGTGATGAGGAGGTAGCCCAGCAGAAGCCACATGATGGTGAGAAAGCTCGCGCGCAGTTGTACCAGCATATCGGGCAAGGCGATGAGAAGCGCAGAGCTCTGGATGGTGGCCAGCAGGGCCCCCAGCGTTGTCACCGATAGGGCGACCCATTCATACCCGTCGGTGGGATCGGTGACCGATTCGATCGAATGGCCTGGACGCATGACCATCTTCCTCTCGTATACCCTTCCTGGGAAGCAATGTCCAACCTTCATCCCCTCGTTAGCCGATCAGCAGCCAGTACGGCGGCCTGGCAATCGACCAGGTCACGAGGGGAGATGGATTCATCCCGGGCAGGCCAGGGCGCCGGGGAACCGTCAGGACCGTCCGGTCGTGCTGCCGCTCGGCGCAGATACAGTCGCCGAACTGCCGGACGGATCAGGCTGACGGGCGAGCTCGTGAGCGAGAAGGGCCTGCAACCGAGCGAGTCGTGCCTGCTCCTCGGCGCGAATCGTCTCGATCTGGGCGAGCTTCCGCGATATGATCGCCAGCCGACGCTCGGCGAGGTCAATCGCCTGGCGAAGAGCCCGGATCCGGTCCATTGGATCAGAGGTACGCCCGAACTGATCACGGAGCTGGGCGCGCAGATCGTCGGTCTCGAGCAGCTCCCGGATCTCGGCAAGCGAGAACCCGATTACCTCACGCAGGCGCTTGATCTCGGACAAGCGCTGGATATCGCTCGCGTCGAATAGACGATCCGCTCCTTTCACCCGGACCGCCGGGCGCAGGAGCCCCATCTCCTCATAGTATCGAATGGCCCGAGGTGTCAGGCCGGTCTCGCGTGCGACCACCCCGATCGGCTTCAGCTCGCCCCTGGACTCCTCGGCCACGCAGGCCACCTCACGATCCTTCACTTCCCAGGACAGTATCCTCGAATTTGACGTGCACGTCAAGTTTATCCGTTCACGTCAGAGAGGGGGGTCACGGACGGTTCCTGAGGGCCGGGCCGGACGTGAACGGTGCCCGCGGTGCGGCTCGGTGAGCGCGGTAGATCAGGACGTCCAGGATGGTCGCCCCGAGCGCTGCGATGCCAATTCCTACAGTCCGCCAGCTGCGTGCACCAGCACGCCAGGCAAGCCCAACGGCCAGCAGGTCAGCAGCATCGGCGAGCGTGCGGGCGAGAATCCAGGGAGCAACCCGGCCTGCATGAATCGTGGCCGAGACAATACCAAGGCCGTTGATCGCATCGCGCGCGCCAACCGATCGGACAATGATCCCCACGACCGGTGAGGTCGGGCCAGGTACACCGAACAGGCGCGCAACTGCACTCGGCACGAGGTAAGGAACGATCCCGACCCCGACCGTCCCAATCCCCAGGCCCAGCGTCGCACGGTAAAGGCGCTCGCCGGTTAGTCGCGGCAATCGCATGGCTTTATCTCTCCCCACTCAACCAGCTCCCCGGGCACGCTCGGCCAGGACGATCGCCCCATAGAGGCCGGCCTTCTGGCCGAGCGCCGAGGGAACCAGGTACTCATCAATCCGTTCACCAAGCTCTGGCGCCTCCAGATAGCCGTTCAACACCTCAACGAGCATTCGCCGAATGCGGGGCAGCAGGGTTGCCTGGCGCATCACCCCGCCCCCCAGGATGACACGCCGGGGCGACAGGGTGAGCACGAGGCCGCTAATCCCGTGGGCCAGATACCACGCCGCAAGGTCCCAGACCGGGTCATCCGCCGGGATCTCCGGAACCGGCCGACCGCACCGCGCCGCCAGCGCAGGCCCGGAGGCCATCCCTTCGAGACAGCGCCCGTGGAATGAGCAGATCCCGGGAAATGTGTCGTCCTCGCGAATCGGGACCGGCAGGTGGCCCATCTCCGGGTGGATCAGGCCGTGGATCGGCGCCCCGTTGACCAGTGCTCCTCCGCCGATGCCCGTGCCGATCGTGAGGTACAGGACCGGGTCCAGCCCCTGGGCCGCGCCCCAGCGCGCCTCGCCAAGCACTGCCCCGTTCACATCGGTATCCCAGGCAATCGGAACACCAAGGCGCCGCGCGAGCGGACCGAGGATGCGCGCCCCGGACCACTCCGGCTTGGTCGTCTTGAGCACGCATCCGTACGTCTCCGAACGGGGATCGAGATCAATTGGCCCGAACGTTGCGACCCCCACGGACACCAGGCGCACCCCGGGGCGCGGCCGCCGCAGGAACTCGATAACCGCTCCGATCGTCTCGGTCGGCGTTGTCGTCGGAATTGTGATCTCATCAACGATATCGTCGGGGCTCGTGCCCACCAGGCAGACAAACTTGGTCCCGCCGCCTTCTACGGCACCGTATACATCCCGTTCTACCACGGCCATCCCTCCTCCCCTGCCGTCACCGGCCGATTATAACGCGACCCGAACGCCATTCCACGGGCCGGCCGAGCCCGGTTGCGCTATAATACGCCCGGCTGCTCGCTCCGTCAGCACACTGGTGAGCGAACGGCTGTTCTGGACAACCAGCGCGAGCAACGTATACTAATCAGCACAGTGGACCGGCTGGATCGGCGGAGGGAAGATCGTGCGTTGCCGCTTCGTGCACTTCGGCGACGTTCACCTGGGAACCCAGCAATACGATTGCCCGGAACGCCTGATTGACTTCGGACGTGCCTGGATGCATGCGTGCCGCTACATAGCCGAGACGCGGCCGGACTTCGCTATCTGCGCGGGCGACCTGTTCAATCGCTTCTCGATCAATCCGATTACCTTCGATCAGGCCTACGCCGGCTTGAGCCTCATCCGCGAGGCCGGGGTTCCGATTGTGGATATCGAGGGTAACCACGACCGGGCGCGGTACGGTGAGGCCCGCAGCTGGATCGACAGCCTGGCCGATCAGGGCCTCCTGACCCACCTGGACCTCGAGATCAGCGCCGAGGGTGTCCGCCTGGTGCCGGTTCAGCCGGGACACTTCTCTGGCAGCATGGTCGAGTGGAGCGGCTGCCGGATCATCGGCGTCCGCTTCCTGGGAGCCTCGACCGAGCGGGTTCTCCGGGAGCTCCAGCGGTCTCTCGCAGAACTCCCGAAGGACGGCGCGTTTACTATCCTGGTCCTCCATGCCGGCATCACCGGGGTCGTGCCGCGCGTGAACGCCGAGCTGACAACCCAGGCGATCGAGCCACTTCGCGAATGGGTGGACTACCTGGCCCTGGGGCATCTGCACAAGCACTATGCGCAGGGGAACTTCGCCTACAACGGCGGGAGTCTGGAGACCTGGGCGCTGAACGAGTGGGGATGGGACCGCGGCCTCCTCGAAGTCCAGATCGATACCAGTCAGTCCCAGCCGGTCTCCTACCGGCTGATCGAAGTGCCCCGGCGGCCTTTCGTCATCTTGCGCATCGATACGGGCGCGTTCGATCATCCGCGGGCCCTCCTGCGTCACTGCTGGGAGCGGCTGCAACTCGCGCGGGACAGCCTTGACGGCGAGCGCCCGGTCGTCTTCGTCGTGCTGGAAGGCCGCCTGCGCTTCGACCGACGCGACCTCCGGACCGACGACATCGAGCGCGCCTGCTACGAGGTTATGGATCCCCTGGTCGCAATGGTCCGTGAGGAATGCGACATTCGCGACTTTCGGATCGATGGTGGCGAGGGCATCGACACACCGGTCGATCGCACGACCCTGGAACAGTCAGTTATCCAGGCGCGACTGGCTCAGGATGATCGCTACGCGCCGCGTGCCGCCCAGCTTGCCGCCCTGGCCATCGAGCTGAAGGAGCGCGCCCTGCAGGGCGCCAGCGGGACAGATCTGCTCCAGACCTTCCGCACGACCCTCGACCGACTCGATGTACCCCTGCCGGCGCTCACGGGCGTGGATGACCTGTCGGAGGGGAACCGGTGATCATCCACGAGGTTCGGCTCGAGAATGTGAAATCATACGGCAGTCCTGCCGAGACGATCCGGTTCCACCGCGGGGTGAACGCAATCTGCGGCCCGAATGGCGCGGGCAAATCGACGATCCTGGAGGCGATCGGCTGCGCCCTCTTCCAGCACCTCCCCTATCAACAGACAGAGTTCGTGCGCGAGGGCGAGACCGAGGGCACGATCACTGTGGTCGTCGAATCGCAGTTCGATCAGCGCATCTACGAGGTCGTTCGGCGCATCGGACGGCGCACGGCGTACTACGTGTACGATCCTGACATTCGCCAGCAGGTCGCCTCCGGCCACCAGGATGTCGAGCGCTGGCTCCACCAGCACCTGCGCATCGACGAGGGAACTGATCTCCGCACCCTGTTCCTCGACTCGGTCGGACCTCCTCAGGGAACCCTCACGGCGGCGTTCCTGGAATCACCCCAGCAGCGCCGGACGAAGTTTAACCGGCTGCTCCGCGTGGACGAGTACGGAACAGCCTTCGAGAAACTGGCCGCACTGGATACGGCGCTCAAGCAGGAGATCCAGACCCTAGACGTCGAGATCGCTCGTCTGGAGGTGCTGACCGGAGATCGACACCGGATCGAAGCCGAACTTGCCGCGATCCGGGAGCAGAAGGGCGAGCTCATCACCCAGCTCGGGCGGGCTCTGCGCGAAAAGGCAGCTGTCCAGGAGGAGCTCAAGCGTCTGACCGAGGCCGAGGAACGGCTCCGGGCGGCGGGAACGAACCTGGACCTGGCCCGACACCGCCTGGAAAACGCCGAGAGGCAACTCGCGCAGGTCGTGGAAGAGCAGCGCCGTGCCGCCGAGGCCCAGGAGACCTGCGAGCGCACCCGCGCTGGCTACGAACGATACTGCCAGATCCTGGATGCCCTCCGGGCCCTCGAGCACGAGCAGGCGGAACGCGATCGTCTCGCCCAGGAACGACATCAGATCGAGCTCGATCTGGAAGGGGTCCGGCGCGAGATCCAGCATCGGGAGCGCGAGCTGGCGCGCCTTGCCCGGTTTGCCGAGGAGCTGGCTGCGCTCGAGCGGCTGATTCCGGAACAGGAGGCCGCCGAGAAGGCTCTAGAGCGTGCCCGCCAGGCCCGATCAGAGAGTACAGCCCTGCAGAAGAGCCTTCCCGACCTTGAGGCGCGCTGCGCGCGCGCACGTCAGCGGCTGGACGAGGTCACGGCGCGGATCACGGCGATCGAGGAACTTCACGCGATCGCCGCGGCGCTTCCGGACCGGCAGGCACGGTACCAGGAGATCGCCGGCCAGTTAATGGCGGTGAACCAGGCCGAGGGACGGCTGCGGACCCTGCAGGACATGATCAGGAGCGATCAGGAACGCATCGCCCGCCTTCGCCAGGACAGCGCCACGCTCGACCGGCAGATCGCCGAGATCAGCGCGCTGGAACCGAAGGCGGCGCTTGCACCGGCTCTGGAGGAGCGCTATCGTGCGCTGGCCGATGAACAGGCCGGTGCTCGTTCGCGGCTGGCCCAGGCCCGGGCGAGCCGCGAGCAGGTGACTGGCGGTCTGTGCCCGTTCCTCCGGGAGCCGTGTCGAAACCTGCGCCCCGGCATCACCCTCGAGGTCTACTTCGACGAGGAGATCGAACACTGGGCGGGCGAGCTGAAGCGCCTGGAAGATGCCCTGCAGGTAGTTGAGGGATCGCTTGCGGAGGCGAAAACCGCCGAGGCCCGGACTGCGCTCCTTCCCGACCTGCATCATCAGCGCGCCCGGTTGGACAGCGAGATCGAGGATGCCGAGCGGCGCCTGGCCGAGAATCGTCAGTCACTGGCAGAGGTCGCAGAGCTCGCCGGCCGCCGGGGCCAGATCGAGCAGGCCGCGCAGGAGATCGCGCGCCTCCTGCGGGAGTCCGAGGAAGCCGCGCGAGAGGTCGCGCGCCTGCCCGAGCTCCAGGCCGACCGCGACGCAGCGCACGCGGACCTCACTGCGACTGAGGAGCAGATTACCCGAGTGCGCGAGCGTCTGGATGAGCTCGCGGTGATCGCGGCCGATCTGCCCGCAGCGGTCGAGAAACTCAATGCACTCCGCAGTCCGCGCGAGCGCGCTGCTAGCCTGAGGCGAGACCTGGAAGACCGGCCCTCAGTCGAAGAGGCCCACGAAGCCGCGTGCGCTCGCGAGCGGCAGCTCGCCGCACGCCTGGCCAAGATCGACAGCGCCATGGAACCGTACCGCGGCCTCGACGAGCGCCTGCGGGAGCTGCGCAGCGAGCGCGACCGCTGCCGTGATGATCATGACGCCCACGTCGCGGCACGGCCCCTGGCCGAGACCCTCGCGGTCTGGACTGCCAGGCGCGCGCAGGGGGAGGCCGAGGTCGCCGCGGCAGCGGCCGCAGTACGCGATGCACAGGCGGTGTTCGCAGAAGCTAACCAATCATACGATGCCGAGGCTCATCGGCGGGCGCAGGAGCGCGGCGCCGAGCTCGATCGCCTGATCGGCGAGATCGAGGCGCGGGTCGAAAGCGCGGAGAAAGACGAACGGCGCCTCCTGGGAGATCTCGAACGCGTTCAGGAGACTGAGCGGACCCTTATGGAGCGGCGGCGTCAGAGAGAGCGGATCGAGGAAGAGCGGCAGCTCGCCGCGGCGCTCCGCGAGGCGATCCGGTCAGCAGGGCCGGAGATCACCCGGCAGATCCTCAGCCGGATCAGCCGGATCGCCAGCCAGATCAACGCCGAGATTCTGAATCGGGCTGGCGTCGAGCTGGAATGGACGACAGAGTATGAGATTATCACCCGACAGAACGGCGAGACGCGCGGGTTCGCCCAGCTCTCCGGAGGAGAGCAGATGGCCGCCGCACTCGCCGTACGCCTGGCGATCCTGCGCGATCTGAGCAATATCCGGATCGCCTTCCTCGACGAGCCCACCGCCCACCTGGACCAGGAGCGGCGCTCCAACCTTGGCGATCAGGTTCAGCGGCTTCACGGCTTCGACCAGCTGGTCGTCATCAGTCACGACGACACGTTCGACGGTCTGTTCAGCCACGTGATCCGGCTGACCCGCGAAAACGGGCGGTCGCGCGTCCTCAACGAGGAGTGACCGATGCTCTATCCGGCTCGAGTCGTCGAAAGGCTCGCGGCCAGCGCCGAACGTTTCCGGGCCTTTGCCGAGTACGAAGTCGCCGCCTTTCGCGCCTTCGATCAGACGATTACCCTGCTCGAGGGACTGGACCGCGAGGCGATCATCGCCCGTTTGAGGACCGATGAACACCCCGGCGCGCTTCCTGGGGAAGAGTGGGAACATCCTGGCAGCCTGATCGTGCCCTTTGGGGAGGTCTTTCCACACCACCGCGCGGCCCGTCAGTGGGCCCTTCAGCAGATCGCAGGAATCACGACGGTGGCAGTTGATGGGAGCGAGATCAAGCCAACCAAGGACTACTCCATCCCTATTGCGGCGGTCCAGGTGGCCTGGTTCGAGAACCCCCATCGTGCGGACAGGCGATATATCAAGGATGTCCGCTTCGATATCGTGCCGCCGGATGAGCTCGGCGGCGAGGTTGCTGATGGGTTCGGAACGGCTGATCAGCAACTCGCCCTCCGCCGCTTCCGTTCCGAGATCGACGCCGCGATTGAACGCATCCGGGCTCTGGCCCAGCACGGTCGGGAGGAGCGCCCGCCGGTGGTGTTTTTCGATGGCAGCCTGGTCGTGAGCTTCGCCGCGGGCATGCTCGAGGAGTATGGCACACGCTACATTGAGGCAATCTGCCGCCTTGTGGCCGAATCCGAGGCAGCCAGAATCCCGATCGTCGGCTATGTCGATACCTCGCTGGCCAAGGACCTGGCAACCATGCTGGCCGTGATTGGCGGTCTACCGCGCGCCCAGCGCATACCGGACAGCCGTCTGATCGATCACCGTCTCAGCTGGGGCGATCGGACCCGGGCGCTCGTCTGCGCCCGGGATGATGTCCTCGTCCGTTACCGGGATCACACCGGCCGGGATTACTCGCGTGAGATCTGCTTCGTGTACCTGAAGACCAGTCAGTTCGCCCCGCCAGCGCGGCTCGATATCCCGCGCTGGATTATTCGGGCCGGCCTGCTCGACCATGTCGTGGACGTCGTCCGCGCCGAGGTGATCGTTGGCAACGGCTATCCGTACTGTATCGAAACGGCGGACGCGTGCGCCGTGCTCAGCGCCCGTGATCGCGAGCGCTTCTATCGGCTCCTTCAAGACTTCACCGCACGGCAGGGCATCGCCCTGCGCATCGTGCCCAAGGCCGCGAGTAAACGTCGCCGGAGGATCTGAGCACGAGCCATGGAGATCGGACGCGTTGTCGGCTCTCGAGACCACGCGGACTATCAGGTTCAGATCTACGGTCCCGGGGAGATGCCGGTTCCCCCGACGGCCCCGGACCGGGCCCTCGGCCAGTTCGTCAGCATCCCGGTTGATGAGGTCGAGCGCCTGATCGGTGTCATCTACTCGACCCAGCTCATAAACCCCGAGTTCGGGACCCTCGGTCCCCGCCTGAGTACAACCCAGGAGCTCCCGGTCTTCACCCCGGACTACCTGGCTGAGACGGCAACCCTTGTTGGTGTCGCGATCCTTGGATCGGCCCGTCAGCAGGGCGGCAAGACCGTGTATGATCAGCGAACTCCCCCGCTGGCCGCGGCGATCGATGCCCCGGTCCTGCTGCTTGCGCCCGATGAGTTCCTTGCTTTCCACCAGGGAGAGAGCGGGCCGAGCCTCGCCTACTTCCCCCGGCTCCTAGCCCGTCCCTTCCCGGCCCTGCCCGATCTCCTCTGCTCAATCGTCGATCGGCTCATCGAAGCGTTCCCATCGGATCGGGCGCGCCTGATGGTGGTTCGGCAGAACATCCTGTGGAATGCCATCGTGGAGGCACGCTAGCGCGGGGGGATCAAGATGATAGAAGATCGCGCGATGTGAGGGGGTAGGCATGGCGACTGCGCAGGGATCGGCTCCTCTCGAGAACACTCCACCGGTTGGGACGACCAAGGGGCCAGGTGAGGTCCCGCACGAGTACGTCTTCATCAGCCCTGACCACAACCAGCGCCTGCGGATCGGTGAGTTTGTTTACTACATCGCGCCGACCGACCCATGCGCCCGACCAATCTACGGCCGCATCGTCGGCCGCCGACCGGTTCGGCTCTACCCGGACGAGTTCATGGCCGACCCGCGGGTGCCGCCCCAGGAGATTGCCCGGCTGTTCGGCTACACCGGCGATGGCGAGCTCTTCGAAATCGCGGTGCGCACACTGGGCTATTTCGATGATCGCCTCCGCGCCTTCATCAATCCCCGGATTTCGCCGCGAGTTGGCTGGCCAATCTACCTGGCAAGCAACGCCATGCTATCCAGCATTCTCAACAAATGCCGACCGGGCGAGATCGGAGCCGTTCACGTGGGGTCCCTGCTGAGTCGTGATTCCGGCGAGGTGCCGATCATCCTTTCGGGACGGGACTTCACCTCGACCCACCTGGCGATCATCGCCTCGACCGGGGCTGGGAAGAGCTATCTGGCGGCGGTGATCGTGGAAGAGCTGATGAAGCCCCATAACCGCGCCTGCGTCCTGATCGTCGATCCCCATGCCGAGTACGATACCCTCTCGCAGATGACACGTCACCCGGCCTTCGCCGGCCCCGACGGCTACGCGCCGGTCGTCCGCGTTCTGCGCCCATCCGACCTGCACGTGCGCTTCTCGGCCTTGCGTATTGCCGACCTGCGGCACCTTATCGACATGACCGACCGGATGGAGTACGTGCTCGGCCAGGCATACCAGTCCCTCAGTCGGCGGCGCAAGGAGCAGGCTGGTCTGGACGGCCAGTGGACCCACGAGGACCTGATTCGGGAGATTCAGAAGTTTGCCGCCCAGCGGAAGGCAGAAGATGATGGGCCCGACTTCCGAAGCAGTGCTGGGGCGCTCGAGTGGCGTATCGAGCAACTGATGCGCGATGCTCAGATCCTTCACCCGACCAACCACCTTGACCTGCGCAGCCTGTTCCAGCCCGGCCAGTGCACCATTCTTCAGCTCGATGAGGTCGACCGGCGCGAGCAGCAGGTCGTCGTGGCAGTTCTCCTGCGGCGCCTCTACCAGGCCCGTCAGGAGACCGAACGAAAGCGGGTCCACCCGGGGAGCGAGCTGTATCTGCCGTACCCGGCCTTCGTCCTGCTGGAAGAGGCCCACCACTTCGCCCCGGCTGGCGAGGGTGAGCGGCGTGTTGTCAGCGCGGAGATCTTGCGCACGATTCTCGCCGAGGGGCGCAAGTTTGGCGTCGGCGTGGGGCTGATCAGCCAGCGTCCGGGTAAGCTCGACCAGGATGTCCTGTCCCAGTGCATGACCCAGATCATGCTCCGGATCGTCAACCCGATCGACCAGACAAACGTCGCGGCCGCGGTCGAGGGGGCGAGCCGGGATGTCCTCGACGAACTCCCAGCTCTCTCAAAAGGGCAGGCCGTGATCGTTGGACAGAGCGTGAACGCGCCGGTCATCGTCGCTGTTCGCGAACGCCACACCCCGCACGGCGGACAGGACCAGGATGCCCCGCGGCGCTGGGTTGAATACAGCAATCCCGAACGCGCAGCTGAGCGCGCCCGCGATGTGGCGCCGCTGGCGCGCCCATCGCAGAATGATCCTTTCGCCTATCCCCAGCGCCCGCAGTCCCCGCGCGTGGGCGCGCACTCGTTTGAAGAGCTCTTTGGACCAGACGAGGAGGACGGCCGCCGCTGACTGTCGCAGGACAGTCAGCGGCGAACAAAGTACTGCAGCGCCAGGCGAATCCGCTCCTCAAGATCGAGCGGGCGATCGGTCGGGAGGCTTTTAACCGCGGCCTGGGCATCAGCGGCGCTGTATCCAAGGCTCATCAATGCCTCCACGACGTCCGCGTCGACAGGGGCCCCGGCGGCCGACCGGGCCGACTCGGAGGTCACCAGCTTCCCGCGCAGCTCGAGGATCAGTCGACTGGCGAGCTTCCGGCCGATCCCCGGCACCGCACCCAGCCGCTCCGGCTGCTCGCTGGCAATAGCCTCCCGGAAGGCCGCAGGGCTCATCGCCGAAAGAATTGCCAGGGCCAGTCGTGGACCGACCCCGGATACCTCGAGGAGCTGCTGGAACAGCCCGCGCTCATCCGGGGTCAGGAAGCCGTAGAGAGAGACGACATCCTCGCGGAGATAGAGATGGGTGTACAGGCGAACCGGCTGGCCAATCGGGGGAAGGCGCTGTAGAGTACTGGCTGGCACAAGGACGTGCAGACTAATACCTCCGATGCCAACCTGAACCCGGTCCGGCCCGACGGCCTCGAGAAGCCCCCGAACAGCGGCGATCACCGCATCCTCGCCGGACTGTCCCCATCCCCACCAAGCGCGGTCAGAAGCTCACGGGCGGCCACGCTATTGAGGTGGCAGAGACCAAGGGCCGCCGCATCGGCGGCATCATCAGGCCGCGGAATATGATCGAGGTGAAGCAGAATGCGGACCATCTCCTGGATCTGCATCTTCCGAGCACGCCCAAAACCGGTCACGGCATCCTTGACCTGGGCCGGGGTGTAATCATAGACAGCGAGACCGCGATGCGCCGCCGCCAGGAGCGCCACGCCGCGCGCCTGGCCCACGGAAAATGCGCTCCGCACATTGCGGTTAAAGAAGAGGTCCTCGACCGCGAGCTCGGTAGGGTGGAACGTATCAATGATGCGGAGCAACTCCTCATAGAGAAGTGCCAGCCGCTGTGCGAGAGGAAGGCCGCTCGGCGTCTCAATAACTGAACAGGCTAAAAGCGTCAGCACCGGGCCTTCCTGACGGATGACCGCGTAGCCCATCCGCGCCGTTCCCGGGTCAACGCCAAGCACACACCGACTCACGCGGCCTTCTTTACTTCGCGTACTGCTCCAGAACGGAGTCCGGTATTTCCAGGTTCGTGTATACCTTCTGGACGTCGTCGAGCTCTTCCAGCCGATCAATCAGACGCATAACCTTCAGAGCAGTCTCATCGTCGGTGGAGAGCGTCACCTTTGGGACGAGCGTCGTCTCCGCGGAGCTGACCGGGATGTTCCGCTGCACCAGGGCCTCACGCACCCGCTCCACATCGGACGGCGCGGTGAAGATCGAGATGACATCTCCCTCGGTCTGGACGTCTTCGGCCCCAGCGTCAATGGCGATCAACGCCACCTCATCGGGATCCTGTCCATCGGTGCGCACCTCGATCACGCCACGCGTCTCGAACAGCCAGGCAACGCATCCGCTCTCACCGAGGCTCCCACCGCCCCGGGTAAATGCGTTGCGCACCTCGGCCGCTGTGCGATTTCGATTATCCGTCGCAACCTGCACCAGCAATGCCGCGCCGCCGGGACCATATCCCTCGTAGATCGCTTCCTCGAGCTCGGCCCCGTCGACCGGCCCGGTCGCGCGCTTGATCGCTCGTTCGATATTCTCCGAGGGCATATTCGCGTCGCGGGCCCGCTGGATCGCCAGGCGCAGGCGAACGTTTGCCTCTGGATCCGGACCGCCTTCCCGGGCCGCGATGGTAATCTCGCGGCCGAGCTTGGTAAACAGCTGACCCCGACGGGCATCATTACCTGCCTTTTGGTGCTTGATTTGCGCCCACTTACTGTGTCCAGACATCGCTTGCCCTTCCTTTCCGTTGGAGACCACGGTCACCGAGAAGTAGACACGTCCGCGCTCGGGTGGGATCAACGACAGTCGTTAAATCCCCATCTCGCGGCCGCGCGGACACACGCTCACCTGTCGTGTCCACGGCCGTGGCACGGCACCAGAAAGATCGGTCAAGTTCAGGTCGGGCAGGCATCCCGCCCGACAACCAGGGGAGACCGTCAAAATCCAACGGGATATTATATCATATTGCGGCTGGTCCGATCAGGCCCTCACGGAGCCTGTTTCGCCGCCCGCCGCTCGTACTTCTCCAGGTACGCCAGGACCGCCCGGGTCTGGACATCGGCCACGAGCGCCCCGCTCACCAGTGCGATCAAGAGGGTGATCGCGATGCTGACCGCGCTGACGACCACCAGCACGATCAGCAGAATAATGCTCGGCACGATGTTATCCAGCGCCAGGACAAACGCATTGCGAATAATCAGCCTGATGCTCTTCGTCTGCTGCTCGACCAGCAAGGGGTTCATATACAGCATCATCATGAACCATAAGAGCATCACGTACAGCCAGAGGATGGCCAGATACTGAAGGATGCGCACGCTGCTGTTCAGATAGAAGACCAGGTTGACTGCCAGGAGAAGCGTCACCACCACGGCAACCGCCAGGAGCAGCACGCCCCGCGGTCCCAGCTGCTTCAGGCCCGACCAGAACAGCTCGAACTCGACCCGTTCATCCTTGGCCAGCTGATTGACATAGGTGTGAATCCCGACCGCCGCCGGGTTCGGCCCCAGGATCGCGAAGAGAAGGGCCAGCGGGAAAGCGACCTCCCCCGGCAGACGAAAGATAGCCAGCACCAGCGTGATCACCCCGACGATCGGGATGCTGATGATCAGCCACAGAAGATTCATGCCGACCATCGGGAAGAGCTCGTTGTAGACATCCGCGATGCCCCGCCAGATGATCACGAAGGGATTGACCACTGCCCACGCGTCCGTCCTGTGAAAGTCGCCTCTGAACTATAGTCAACCGCAAGGCTCCATGTCAAACGGAGATCGGATACGGGGCGAAAGGTACAGGCTCTCCCGCGCACCCGTAGCACGAAAGCGGCCGGTCCATGATTCGAGCCGCGCGTGTTTCCCCGTGTTTCCTATAATTGAGACCGGAAGCCGGCACGATCGCCCCGCCCGATGGAGGAAAGGCTCCGCCGGGGAACCGCCGGTGCGGGCTATGGCGATCAGCCGAACCGGACCAGGGCAAACGAGGAAGACCGTGCTCATCGAGGCCAGCATTCTCATCGACGCACCGCGCGATGACGTCTACGATATCCTGACCGAATACGGGGAGCCAGTACGCCTGCGCATCAATCCGAGCTTAAAGGCACAGCGGGTACTCGAGCGTCAGGGTAACGTGGTCTTGTGCGAGAACGAGTGGGAGCGGGACGGCCGCCGGATCGTCCAACGCCGACGGTACATCCTTCATCCGCCAGAGCGGATTGAGGAGGAGGTGGTCGGCGCCGACAGCGGCCTGGTGCGGGTGATTACCACGCTTGTGCCCGAAGGGGATCAGACCCGCCTGACCATCGTGAGCGATTATCAGTTCCGTGGTCCTTGGCGTTTACTCGCCGGCCTTCTCCGCTCCAAGCTCCGGGAAGCGGATGATGAACTCCTCGCGACGCTCAAAGAAGGCATCGAGGCCGAGTTCGAGGAGATTCCGGAGGACGAGTAGTCGTGGGAGCAGGATGGTCCCCCCGGGGCGGGGATGCAGGTCCCCACCTCCTTTCCCGGACGGTCTCCGTTCCCGGAAGGTCTCCGGCCCGATCCACGCAGTAGATCAGGGTTTTAAAACATCCCCGCCCCTCCACGGGACCATCATATCGAGCGCTGGTTAGACTGCGGTAAAAGGGAGCGGCGCATCTATTAAATGCCAGTGAGGACGATGCACCGATCATTTCGCCTGGTTGTCATCGACGTTGATGGAACGCTCGTTGACCGGAACCACCCGCTCTCGCCGGCCGTCCGGACCGCGATCGCGCGCACCCAGGCGATCGGTGTACGAGTGACCCTGGCAAGCGGGCGCATGTATTCGCTCCTGCGTCCCTTTATCGAGGAACTGGAGCTCCGTACGCCGGTCATCTGCTACGGCGGAGCCCAGATCGTCAATCCCCTCACCTGCCAGGTACTCTACCAGCGCGGCGTCCCGCTGGATCTGGCCCGTGCGGTTATTCTCGCTGCGCGGCAGCGCGGGTTGACGGCGCGGGTATACATCGGCGAGCGCGTCTACGTAGAAGGTCTGGCGCCGGACCACTTCAATTACGACGCGCTCGTCCGGATTGGGGCGGAGGACGTCGGCGACCTGCTGGCATTTCTCACCGACGAGCCAACTCACCTGGCCATCGATGTGCCGGCCGACCGAACACGCCAGGTCGTCACAGAGATGCGCGCCATCTTCGGGGACAGCCTGCACGTCACGACCGGCCACCCTCTACTGGCGGAGTTCAGCCGTCCAGATGTTCACAAGGGGTCAGCCCTCGCCTGGCTTGCCGCGCACCTGCAGATCCCTCCCGCCGAGACCCTGGCTATCGGCGACGACTGGAACGACCTCGAGATGCTCCGCCAGGCCGGGCTCGGCATCGCCGTGGCCAACGCCCATCCCGATGTGCTGGCCGCCGCTGATGCGACGGTTCCCGCCTGCCGTGATGACGGCGTCGCAGTAGCCCTGGAGCGCTTTGTTCTCGGTCATTCCCACTGAAGGCGCCTCAGACGGTTCGCGATGCCGTCTCGCCCGCCGCCTCGGACGCGGGCGTCGCCGATGCCTCCGGGGGGAGAGCGAAGCGGTATCCAACGCCAGGCTCAGTCAGGATCAGCTTCGGGTGCGAGGGATCCTCCTCGATCTTCTGACGGAGATATCGGATGTAGACGCGGAGGTACTCCGTCTCATCACGATACTCGCGTCCCCAGACGCGCGCCAGCAGGTCCTGGTGGAGCACAACCCGGCCGGCATTGGTGACCAGTTCGTAGAGGAGCTTGTATTCGGTGGGGCTCAGCCGCACGTCATGTCCGTTTGCCACGACACGCCGCTGAGCGAAGTTGACCGAGAAGTTGCCCAGGTTAAATACCGGCTCGAGCTTCTGGGTCGGCGGCACCCGGGTCCGTCGGAGGACGGCCTTGATCCGCGCCAGGAGCTCCTGCACGCTGAACGGCTTGGTCAGGTAGTCATCCGCGCCGAGCTCGAGCCCTCTGACCTTATCAACCTCTTCGCCCTTGGCCGTCAGGATGATGATCGGGACGGTCGAAAACTCACGGAGGCGGCGGCACACCTCGAACCCATCGAGGCGCGGAAGCATCAGGTCCAGGATAATCAGGTCCGGGTCGTTCATCTCCGCGGCGGTCAGGGCGGACTCGCCATCCATCGCGGTGAGGACCTTGTACCCAACCGGCTCGAGGTTGCTTCGAACCAGCCGGAGAATGCGCGCCTCATCGTCGACGATCAGGATCTTCTCCTTGGGCATCTTTCCCCCTTTTCGCGTCCGTTCCGGGATCACGTCTCGGCACCTACCTCCACCAGTTCAACATTCTGCGTCTCACTCGGGCGGACCACCGGGACGATCGGGATAGTGAAGTAGAAGGTGGACCCTTTGCCCACCTGGCTCTCGACCCAGATCCGTCCTCCATGCGCCTCAACCAGGCCGCGGGAGATCGCCAGACCCAGTCCCGAGCCCCCGGTCTCGCGCGCCAGCTTGCCATCCACGCGGTAGAAGCGCTCAAACACGTGCTCGAGGTGCTCGGGCGCGATGCCAATTCCCTGATCCTTCACCGCGACCAGGATATCCGAGCCAGACCGCTCCACCCGCACCGTGATCGGGCTCCCCTCCGGTGAGTACTTAATTGCGTTCACGATGAGGTTGTGGAGAACCTGTTCGAGACGGCGCGGATCGCCCATTGTCTCTGGGACATCCGGCTCTGCCGACACAGTAATCGGGTGGGAGCGGGCAGTTGGCTTCAGCTTGCGTACGACCTTCTGGGCCAGCCGCGACAGCTTCACCGGCTCCTTCTCGACCCGGAGCACTCCCGCCTCGATCTCCGACATCTCCAGCAGGTCTTCGATCAGACCACTCAGGCGATCACTCTCCTCGTCAATGATCTGGAGAAACTCCCGACGGGTCTCCTCGTCCCACTCGACGTCGGTACGCAGGAGGCTCGTGGTATACCCCTTGATCGACGCGAGCGGCGTCCGCAACTCGTGGGACACAGTCGACAAAAGCTCGGACTTCAGGCGATCAACCCGACGCAGGGCCTCGACCTTTGCCGCCTCTTCGAACAGCCGCACGTTCTCGATCCAGACTGCGGCGTACCGCGCCAGCGTGGCCAGTCGCCGCTCATCGTGCTCGTCATACGTGTTGGGCTCTGGTGCCCCGAGCTGGATCACGCCGATCACTCGCGCCTTGACCTCCAGGGGCACCGCCAGGTAGCTCCGCAGGTCTTCTCGCAGTCCGGTGAACCGCCCATCGGCGTGGCCGTCTGTGACGATAAGCGCCTTACCGGTATGGTAGACAACCCCGGCCAGGCTCCGCGGGTTGACCGCCTCGCCGACGAAGTTGGGCAGGCTCTGGACATACCGGCCCACGTGTCGGTAGTTGCGGTCGCGATCACTGACTGCGGCCGGCCGCAACTGCCCGGTCTCCTCATCAACGAGGTAGATCAGTGCCTCCCGATAGGAAATCTCGCCCTCGAGTGCGTTCAGGAGCTGCAGGCAGACCTGCTCCCGATCAAGAGGACGATTGACTGTTTCGACGAAGTCATGGACGACCGACGCCTCGACCCGCAACCGCTTGTTCTCAATGGCCAGGGTATTCACCAGGCTCTCGCGCCCCTCGATTGCCAGACGGAGCTCCCGATGAGCCCGGTCCAGCGCCGCGCGGAGGCGCTCCACCTCAGCGGCAAGCTCGCTCAGGTCCGCAGCCAGCACCTGGTACGGTGGAGGGAGAATCAGTGCCGCGCTGAATGGAGGATCACCGGCGAGAATCCGGCGCGCCAGACGGTGAAGGCGGTAGATGGACCGGCGATCCGGACTGGCCAGCGCCGCAGCCAGGATGGCACAGACAACAACGAAGCTCGCGGTCGCAATCGCCAGTGGAACCAGTAGCCGTGGCCGCGCCTCGTATGAGTTGACGACCGTGAGCCCAGAGGCAACCAGCAGATAGGCCAGACCGATCCCAATGAACGTTCCGGCGATCCGGCCGTGGCCAGATGTTTCAGACTGCTCTCTGCACCCGGTCGGTCGCCGCGGCGCGGCAGCCTCGGTGACTTTCCCGATCCGGCGGTGTGCCAATTCCATGCTGCCCTCGTGAACCGAAACCGCTCGCGCGGCTCGGAGCGAAGAACCGCGACCACTGGGGGGCAAGGCCGCCCTGGGGACTAAAGGGCATTAACGGGCTGAAATTGTAAGGGGGCAACCAGAGACCTGTCAAGTAAGAATGTTATTGTAGAGTGTCGCACCGGCAGCATCCGGGCGCGGCATGCAACTATGCTATACTCCGGTAGTGGAAGCCGGCCAGTCGTTCCCTGACCCGGTATGCCCATCTCCCGGTTTCTGCCGGCCCGTGATATCCCCGAGGAGAGGAAACTGTGACCGCCGCGATCAATGACGACCTCACCGAGCTGAAGAGCCGCCTGGCTGAGGTGATCGACCTGGGCCAGGCGGCCGCTATTCTCGGCTGGGACCAGGAGACCATGATGCCACCGAAGGGCGTTCAGTTCCGGGTCACCCAGCAAGAGACACTGAATGGCATCATTCACGAGCGCTTCACGAGCCCTCGGATCGGCGAGCTCCTCCAGAAGCTGGAGGAGCCGTCTGTGCTCGCGAGCCTGTCCGAGGTCGACCGCTCTATCGTGAGGGTCGCCCGTCACGACTATGATCGTGCGACCAAGCTCCCCCGATCACTTGTGAAAGAGCTCGCCGCCGCGACCACCCGGGGCGTCGAGGAGTGGCGGCAGGCACGACGCGAGTCGCGCTGGGACCTCTTCGCCCCGGCCCTGCGCCGGATTGTCGACCTGAAGCGGCAGGAGGCCGCCTGCCTTGGCTACACTGACCACCCCTACGATGCCCTCCTCGACGAATACGAGCCCGGCATGACCACGGCGCGACTCCAGCCGCTCTTCACCCACCTTCAGCAGGAGACGCTCGCCCTCCTCGACCGCATCGACCAGGCGCCGCGCCAGATTGACCGCGCGATCATCCAGCAGTCGTTCGATATTCAGGCCCAGCGCGCCTTCGGCGAGGCAATCCTGCGCCAGATGGGCTTCGATTTCGAAGCCGGCCGGGAAGACACCTCGACCCATCCCTTTACGACCAGCTTTGGGCCTACCGATGTCCGGGTGACGACTCGCTTTGATCCGAACGACCTCGCCGTCGCCCTCTACGCGACCATCCACGAGGGCGGTCACGCTCTCTACGACCAGGGAATTCCGGTCGAGCTGGCCCGCACCATTGTCGGTCAGGCCGCGTCCCTGGGCATTCACGAGTCCCAGTCACGGCTCTGGGAAAACTTCATCGGCCGCAGTCTTCCTTTCTGGCGTTATGCCCTGCCGGTCGCCCGCACCTATTTCCCGGACCAGCTCGCACACGCCACACCGGAGGAGATCGTCGCGGCGGTCAACCGGGTTGCACGATCGCTCATCCGGGTCGAGGCGGACGAGGTCACCTACAATCTCCACATCATCCTGCGATTCGAGATCGAGCGCCAGCTCATTCGCGGAGAGCTCGAGGTCGACGATCTGCCCGCGCGGTGGAACCAGTTGATGGACCAGCTCCTGGGAATCGTTCCTCCCAATGACGCGAGCGGTGTCCTGCAGGACACGCACTGGGGATCTGGCCTCTTTGGCTACTTCCCCACCTACACGCTGGGCAACCTCTACGCCGCCCAGATCTGGGATGCGATCCGGCGCGATGAGCCCGGACTCGATGAGCATCTGGCGGCGGGGGACTTCCGCGTCGTCCTCGCGTGGCTGCGCGAGCACATCCATCGGTGGGGACGAATCTACGAGCCGGAGGCCCTGATCCAGCGCGCGACTGGCGAGCCACTCAACCCGACCCACCTGACCCGCTACCTTACCGAGAAGTACAGCACCCTTTACGGCCTCTCCTGACCAGGGGAAGTCCGGACAGATGTCGGCGCGGTCTGGCCCGCCGCCTTCCCCGCTCCCTCGAGCGTCCGGGCCAGGAGTGCCGAATCGAACGAAAAGGTCGTGCGTGCACGCTCGGCGTGCCGTAAGAGCGCGATCTCGATCAGCTGGTCAACAAGGCGACGGAACGGGAGATCAGTCGCTTCCCAGAGATAGAAGGCGAGCGATCCGGGGAGAGTATTGATCTCGTTCACAAAGACGCGCTCATCCGGCGTGACCAGGAAATCCACCCGCGCTACACCCGCCGCGTCGATCGCTTCGAAGGCGCGGCGGGCATACTCCTGGATCGTCGCCGTGAGCTCCGGGGAGATCGGCGCCGGGATGCGGCGATTCGCCCCTTTCATGCCCTGGGCCTTGCCACCGCGGATATACTTATCCTCATAGCTGAGGAACGCTTCCCAGGTTATCGGCTGCTCGCACACCGATACCCGCGTCTTATTCCCGTGGCCGAGCACCGCACAATTGATATCTACCGCCCCTTCGAGCGCACGCTCGACGACGAGACGGGTATCGTACCGCGTGGCGACTTCCAGTGCCTGCCGCAAGCTCTCCAGATCCGTGGCCCGGGTGATGCCGATGCTCGATCCGAGATTGGCAGGCTTGACGAAGGCGGGGAAGCCAACTTCATCGGCAAGCCGCTCGACAACCCGCTCCGGGGCCTTCTCCCATTCGTCCCGACGGACGACCGCGCAGTCCAGGACCGGCAGATTCGCCGCACGGAACACTGCTTTCATGACAATCTTGTCCATGCCTACTGCTGAGGCCAGGACCCCCGAGCCAACGTAGGGGATGTTGGCCATCTCCAGAAGCCCCTGGAGTGTACCATCCTCCCCGTAGGTGCCGTGAACACAGGGGAACGCGACGTCGATGACAATGCGCGGCGTCCCCCGGAAGGGGAGCAGGCGCCCGGACCGCTCGATCACGTGGAGAACCCCGCGCGTTGGTACAGGCAGGACCACCGCTCGGACCAGATCACGATTCTGCTCGACCCTTCCCTCCCGGTAGGTCTCTAGCCGCCGCAGGGCCGGGCCGGTCAGCCACTCGCCCTGCTTGGTCAGGTATAACGGCACGACCTCGTAGCGCTCCGGGTCCAGCGCTTCCATGGCCTGGAGCGCTGTGATAATAGAAACCTCGTGCTCAACCGATCGACTGCCGTAGATGACGCCGACTCGCAGTTTACTCACGCCACCTGTTTGACCTCCTCCTGATATCCCTCCGACGACGGCCAATCCTTACCTGTTCTCGTTTTGTCCCGCCTCGCCCACCTCAGCTCGGGGCTCATCGTCTCCCTACTCGTCATATGTATCCGGAAGATCATTCTCGAACAGAACCACGTCACCGGGGGCGAGTAGCGTCTTCAGTCGCTCCGTTGCCTCCGCCAGGTCGCGCACGACAATGAGCCGATCCCGATCGAACCCTGCTTCGAGCAGTCCCTCGGCAATCGCCCGGGTCTGCCGCGGTCCGACCAGGATCACACCGTCGCAGACCTGAGCCGCCTGACGCCCGAAATCGCGGTGTGCCTGATCCTGGAAATCGGCCAGCTCCACCATGCCCGGCGTAACCAGGTAGCGCCGCCCGCCGCGAAAGGTGGCGAGCACCTCCAGCGCCCCGGCCGCGCCGCGTGGATTCGAATTATACGTATCATCGATCACCACGATGCCGCTGGCGTTACGAATCGGCTGGAGTCGGTGCTCGACCGGCTCCAGGCACGCAATCGCCGCGACCAGGTCCGGAAGGTCAAAGCCCTGGTGCAGCGCCACGGCCGCCGCGAGCAGGATATTGCTGACATTGTGCCGCCCTAGCAGAGGGGTCGTCACCGCGGCGCGGCGACCGTCGTGGAGGCAGAGCACGAAGCGAAGCCCGTCTCTCGTGAGCTCAATCTCCTCGGCCCAGATGGTCCGGTTCGGATGGGGCGGCCCTCCAGCGATCAGGCACTGACATCGGGCGCGGGCGGCGAATTCGCGGCAGGTCTCATCATCACCGTTGACCACGGCGAGCCCGTCCGGCGGCAGCGCCTCGATCAACTCGAACTCGGCCCGACGAACGTCCTCCATCGAGCCGAACCGCTCGAGATGCTCCGGCCCGACCGCCGTGAGGACCCCGATGCGCGGCTCGACCAGACGGCACAGCTGGCGAATCTCACCGCGACGATATGTCCCGAGTTCGGCGATGAAGATGCGGTGGTCCGGCTCCAGGCTCTCCCGGATGACCCGACACAGCCCCATCGGCGTGTTAAAGCTCCGCGGTGTGGCCAGGACCTTCTCCCGGCGGCCCAGGATCTGGGCGAGAAACGATTTCGTGCTTGTCTTCCCGTAGCTTCCCGCGACGCCGATCACCACCGGACCGGTCCTCTGCAAGACACGACGTGCCGACCGCAGATAGTACCTCCGGAGAAACGCTTCAACAGGATAGAGCACCAGATTGGCTGCCGACATAAGCGGCCAGGTCAGCAGAGTAAGGACAAGCACGGCCGCGGTCCCGCCCACGAGCACAGAGAACGGGCCTGGTGCCCAGCTCTGGACGCCAGCAAAGACCAGCCCCCCAACAAGGAGCGAGCAGAGAATCCAGCCGGCGAGCAGGCGGCGCGCCCGGGCGGTCAATACCAGTGGTTTCTTGGCCGCTGGGCGGCGGACGCGCCACGATCGCTCAAGACCAGCGCCGATCCCCACGATCGCCGCAACGGCCGCCAGCGCGGGGGGCGCGATCAGGGAGATCAGCATGATCGCAAGTGCAGCGGTAGCGAGCACACCATTGACGGTACGATCGCGATGACCGATCAGCCATCGCCAATAGCGCACCGTTTGGTATTCCTCGAGCTGAAGGATGTGCAGTGCTCGCAGGCCGTCGAGGACCAGGAGCCGGAGCCAGGAGAGAATCAGCAGCGCCGTCAGCGCGAGGGCAAGAACCGGCGTCATCCGTGCTCGATGAAGTGGGCCACGACCCGACAGAACTGGTCGAGTCGATCAAGATACGAGAAATGACCGGCGCCTTCGAAGACGACCAGACCTGCATCAGGGATCAGCTGCTCCATCAGGCGTGCGTCAGACAGGGGCGTGTCCTGGTCCTGGTCTCCCCAGATGAGGAGCGTTGGTGCCTTGATGCTCGGCATGAGGTGCCGAAGATCCTCGTTCACGACCCTCACCAGCGTCGCCCGAAGGATCGGATCGGTCGCGGCATTGAAATCAGCCGACCCAACCCGGCGGTAGAGGCGATCCATAACGGTGGCGCGGACGCCGGCGAGCCCGGGAAGCGAGAGGGCAGCTCTCAGCGCCTTGACCGAATACACCCGCAGATAATACCGCGGTCCCCGGCGCGGCACGATGCCAGCGCTGTCCACCAGGACGAGCCGGGTCACCAGCGCGGGCTCCTGCGCCGCGACGGCCAGGCTCACCCGCCCTCCAAAGGAATGGCCAATCAACGTGCACGGCGCCAGACCGCCCTGTCGCAGGAAGGATGCCACGAACGCCGCGTACTCGAAAGTTCCCCAGGGGACGGGAGGGCGGGGGGTTGCGCCGAAGCCGGGCAGATCAATCGCCACCACGTCGCA
>JADGGD010000174.1 GCA_019690095.1 Chloroflexota bacterium | reverse complement strand
GGGAGGCAGACAGCGACGGCAACCACACCTGCGACGACGAAGCCCCGGAACCGGGGGAGAAGCCAGCGACGGTCGAGGAGCAGTGCCAGCCCGATGAATACTGCCAGCGCAACGGGCAGGAAGCGTGCTGCGAGGTAGGTATAGAGGGCCAGGCCGAGGACCACGCCCGCGATCGCGTAATCCCGCATCCGGCCGGTTCGCGCGGCACGCCACAGGAGGGCGAGGCCGAGGCTTTCGACGGCGGGCAGGGTGATCGCTCGCAGTCCGATCCGGCTAATTGTGGTGAGCCAGAGCGATGCCCCGAGCCCAATTGCGGTGAGCAGCCCGATCCGGCGATCGTAGAGCTGGCGCGCCAGGAGACCACCCCCGGCCACGCCGAGGATTCCGGCGAAGGCCGCGGCCAGACGAAGTGCGAAGGGCGATGATCCAACGAGAAGGGTCGTGAAGGCGGCAAGGTACATGAAGAGCGGCTCGCGCTCGCCGTAGTAGATGCGCGGGTGCCCAGCCAGGATGGTCAGGGCGTTGACGCCGTTAACGGCCTCGTCCTGGAACAGCCCTGGCGGGAGATGATCCAGGCCGACCAGGCGGAGCGCTGCCGCGACCAGGAGGATGGCCGCGGCAGTGAGCGCCTCAATCAGCCGGCCACGGCGCGGGAGAATCGGATCAGTCGCCTGCGTGGCAGGATCTATTGGACGCTCGGAGCTAACAGGCTGAGCATGGGGGCGATCAGCGCTCAATGGTGAACCTCCCCACAATGACCCGATTATCCGCCTCCGGGATCGGACCGACGGTCAGGCGCTGTCCGTTCGATGGTCGGTAGAGCCCTACCTCGACCAGGTACGAGCCGGCTGGCGTGTTCGCCGGAAGAGGTACAGCATATCGGTCGATCACGATCTCGCCCCGTCGCCACCGGCTGGTCGGGAAGGCTCCCTGGAGAGGCGGCGCGTCCTGCTGTCCGTGAATCTTGCCGTCCGGGCCCAGGAGATGGACGAACACAGTGTAATCATCCCTGGGAGCGCGGAGGGCCTGCCATTGCAGGGTAACCCGGAGGATCTCGCCTGGTCGGAGCGGCCCGGTCGTGGAGAGTTCGGCGGATGTGAGCGCGATCTCCCCACCGAGCGTGGCGAGGGATGATCCGCTAAGCGCGGGCTCTGTGTCGGAAAGGGTAAAGAGCCGGATGCGCGTATCGCCGAACTGGTCAACCAGCGCGGTTGGATATCGCTGGCCGAGCAAGCCCTCGATCCAGCTTTCGGAGGTCGGGCGGTCTGGGGAGTATGTGTACACCCAGACGCGGCGATAGCCGGCTATCACGCTCTGGAGGAGCTCAGGGGATGGATGACCGGGGAGAAAGATAGCGTTCATCCTGGCTGCCGGCAGGTATGCCTGAATGTACCCGACCTGCCATGGATAGCCGCACAGGATGACATCGCCCGGACGGGCCCACGCGGCGAGCGTCGGGAGAACCTGTCGGTAGTCATCGGGCGCGTAGCCGTAGCGGGGTGTCGTACGCTCGTGATAGTCCGTCCAGGCACTGCCAGCAAGCAGGATCGCAAGAGCCAGCAGGCCGACCCCGCGAAGTCGGGGCAGGCTGGCCAGTCCGGTACCGGTGAGTATCCACAGGGGAGCGATGACGAAGAGGATAAAGCGGGGATAGAAGAACGGCCGGACCAGCACGATCAGACCGGCCCCGGCCAGCGGGATGATAACCGCAAGCAGAAACAGAGCAAGCTGAATAGGGTGCGACCGGGCCAGGCGAAGGATCCCGACGGCCACCCCGAGGGTCCAGAGAGCCAGGAGGATCATCTGCCCCGGAGGCGCGGAGAAACCAAGTGTAAAGTCTTGCCAGTTGTCGCGCAGGTAGGTGAAAGGGGTCAGGTGGACAGCCGTTTCCGGGGGCAGAGCAAGGGCAGCGCTCGGGAGGTGCACGCGCGCGATCAAGCCCCAGGGAATGTACAGGAGGATGAGCGCGCTTTGGGCGCCGAGCCACGACGTGAGAGTGCCCCGACGGAATGAGAGTCCGAGCAGGAGGAGCACCTCGGCCGCGGCAAGCAGTCCCAGGTAGTAGTACAGGTAGAGCCCGACCGCGTTCGCGGCAACCCAGGCAGGCCACGCCCAGCGGCCCGGCCGTTCGATCACCGCGATGGTGGCGAGCAGGGAGAGCAGGCCGACCACCGGCAGGAGCGCATACATCCGCACTTCCTGGCTGTAGTAGATATCAATCGGCGAGAGAGCGGCCAGGAGCGCGGCACCGAGAGCCGGACCGGCGGAGAAGAGACGGCGGGCGACGACGTACACCAGGGCCACAGTCACCGTTCCCGCGAACACCGATAGGAGCCGTACAGCAAAGACTGACGGTCCGAGGAGAGAGCGCCAGGCTGATAGGATGAGGTAATAGCCCGGTGGGTGGAGGTCCACGGTGAAGTCCTTGGCGATGGTCAGTGCCCGGAGGTCGAGCCCCGCCAGATAGATGCTGACCCCTTCATCCCACCACAGGCTCTGGAATGTCAGGTGCCAGAGACGCAGTGCCAGGGCACCGAGGATCACCAGCCCAATTGCTATCTGGTCCCACTGCCGCGGAGGCCTCCCGGAGCGGGGGCGCTGTGCGGCCATCGCATCCCGTGCCTGATTGGTGATGGCTCCCGTAAAAGGAGCGATCGATGTATCCATCGTCCCCGCAGTGCAGAATCGGGCGTGGGGCCCAGTGCTCCGGGTCATCTCCCCGAGCGGCGGGGAGCCGCCCCGGAGCGGCTCTAGGGTACACGGGATTGGCTGGTTTGGGAAGAGGCGCGCCCCCTAGCGCGCCGTGATGCGGATCGCGGGCAGGAGAAGGCGATCGCTTGGCTGGCCTTCGGCGGTCGTCACGGGCAGGCGCTGACCGGACCGGGCGTCGTACAGCCCAATCTCCGGGATGAGCACACCAGATGAAAGCGTCTCCGGAAGAGTCAGGGGGTAGTGGTCGAGAATGTACTCGCCGGGCATCCAGGCCGTGGTCGGATAGCTCCAGTCGCGCGGCACGCCATCCCACTGGGCCCGGATCCGGTTCTGCCGATCCAGGAGATGAACAAAGACGTGGTAGCTGGTCGTGGTGGGACGAAGCGATTTCCAGGCCAGGGTCATAACGAGCCGATCGCCCGGGTGAGCGTCCGTTGCCGAGATGTCGTAGCCGTCGAGGGCGATCACGTCACCGAAGCGTGCCTGCAGGGGGTGCGGCAGGGACGGGCGGGCAAAGTCGCGGACAACGCGATTGATTGTTACGGTACCGAGGCTGAGCGGCTGTCCGCCAGCAACTGAGAGGAGCACCTGGGCCGGTCCGGCCGGGGCGTCCGCGGGCAGGCGAAGGGTGTGCTGTTCCCGAACCAGCGCGCCGGGCGGCCAGAGAGGTGCTGGGTACTGGTCGCCCACGCTGCGCTGGTCCCGGGTGATCGTATGCCCGTTCCCGCTCTGGAGCGCAAGCGTCTCATCCATGGCTGGAAGGGAGCCGTTTCCCCGCCAGAGGAGGGTCACCTGGATCGAGTCGCCTGGTCCGGCGGCCGTTGTTGAGAGGCGAGCGGCGGCAAGGGTGAGCCCTGGTCGGACAGCGGTACCAATCTGATCGAGCGAGGGGTCGGTTGTCCCAACTGATGGCCGGGTGATCACAACCGTACCCAGCCTGACCATCTGACCGATAGGATGCAGGTCGGCATCCAGTACATCCAGACCAGCGAGGTCGCTCAGGCGATACACGCCTGCGACGAGGATGTAGCGACCGGGCGGCGTTCCGATCGCGATCGGGAGATCGAGGCGGGTAATCACCTCTTCGCCTGGCGTCCAGCCGCTACTCGGGCGGTAGCCGGCATCGCGGGGGCGGGTATCCGCTCGCCCCCATCCCCGGCCGCTTTCGTCCTGTAGCTCGACCCAGATCCCGTCGTCGGCTGCGGGGGTGCGCTGGACGTGCCAGCGGAGCTCGGCGTTTACTGTTTGCCCGCCGGTGATCTCGCCGTCGATTGCATAACCGGTCAGGGTTAGCTGGTCAGCAATGTTCCAGGACGTCGGGGTAAAGCGCGTCGGGCTGAAAGCATCGTCGCCCGGGATCTGCCACAGCTGGACCCGGATCGCGCCAAACCACTGCTCGTCGAGGAGCCGGGCGTGGAGCCGGAGCTGAGACTCGATGAATCCTGATGGATCGTTGGGAATAGCCTGGTGCTGGATATACCAGAGGCGCGGGTGACCGCGAGTGAGCCGATCGAGACCGTTGGCGATGTTTACCTCGGTGTAGGGACCGGTCGGGAAATACGAGGCCGCAGCCGGTCCGTGATAGTAGTACCAGAAGGGGGGGATGGCATTGTGGATGATCGTATCCTGCGCCGTTTCGTGAGCCTGAACGTAGCCGATCGCATCCCGGTAGTCATCGCGCTGGTAGGCAGGGTCGCCGCGCAGATGAATCTGCCCGTAGCCGATGCTGACGGTGAGGAGGACAAGGGGCGCCAGCGCTGGCAGTCGACCGGCGCGCCAGCGCTGCAGGCGATCGAGGACGCCCGCGAGGAGGAGATAGAGGCCCGGCGCGACCGGTACGGCATAGCGGGGGTGAAAGATCGGCTTAACTGCCGAGATCGCGGCGATCGTCGCGAATGGGATAGCGAAGGCAATTGCCGCAAGAAGGAGCCCAGGGGTGGACTGTCGCGAGCGCCAGGCAAGGATAAACCCGAGCAGGGTGATGAGGGCCGAGCCGCCCAGGAGGATAGCGGGAAGCGGCTGGTGGTAGAGATCCAGGTTTGGAAGACCGAGCATCAGCTCCGGCCAGGTCCAGGTCAGCACCTTCACCGGTCCGTTGTCGGGAAGGAATGCAGTTGACCAGACGCTCGTACGGAACACCAGGACGGGCAGCCAGGGAAGATAAAGGATACAAGCAGCAGCGGTGGCCACTGCCCAGGCCAGCACATTGGCTCGCCGTGAGCCGCGCGGGTAGGCGAGGATCCAGAGGCCGCAGGCGAACGGCGTGAAGACGGCATAGTAAAAGTCATATGCTCCCAGTGTGACTGCGGCGATATACCCGATCCACGCTCTCCAGGTGCCGCGTTCGACCGCCCGGGCGCAGAAAGAGAGGGCCAGGAGCCCGAAAAAGGGCACTGGCGCGAACATCCGTGCTTCCTGGGCGTAATAAACGAGGAAGGGCGAGAGCGCCGTGATCAGCGCGCCGAGCGGGGCGGCTGATCGGCCGAGAAGACGGCATGCGGTGTTCCACGCCGCGGCCACCGTGAGCGCGCCGAAAGCCACCGAAACAAATCGGAGCGAGAACTCGCTCCGCCCAGCCACTGCCATCCAGAAGTGGAGGAGGACATAGTGGAGTGGCGGATGGAAGTCCTCACGGGCCAGGGTGGCGAAGATGGCGCGGAGACTGCCGCTGGCGGTCATAGCTGAATACGCCTCGTCCCACCAGAAGCTCTGATCGGCCAGGCCGAGGACGCGGAGCGCGAAGGCGGCGAGGAGGATCACGAGGGCACCAGCTGGCACCGTCCGTCGGCAGGCAGGCGCGGATGGCGTAGTCAGGCTTGCGCTCCTGTTCAACATGATGTATAATTTCCTCTGGAACTTCGGGTCGGTCTTCTGGCAAGATAGATGACGGTAGCCTGGTGAGGCAAGGGGCGCTTCACCGGATCCTTGTCCCCGATGCTCGTGACCGAGACGGTTCCGCAATTTTCACTGTTGACCCAAGGAGGTCAGGCGTTGCTTTCTTCTTATCAGGACCGGGTCCTTACATGTAAGGACTGCGGGAACCAGTTCGTGTTCACGGCCGGGGAGCAGGAGTTCTTCGCGGCACGCGGGCTCATGCACGCGCCAGGCCGCTGCCCGACGTGCCGGGCCGCCCGCAAGGCGCGGAATGGCACTGACGGCCACGGTAACTATGATAACGGTGGTCGTGCAGCCCGCGGGCAGCGTGAGCTGTATGCCACCGTCTGCTCGAACTGCGGCAAGGAGGCCCTTGTCCCCTTCGTTCCGCGCGGCGATAAGCCGGTATACTGCAGCTCCTGTTACGAGCAGATTCGAAGCTACCGCTAAGGGTTCTATCTGACCCTGCCGGAACAGGCGGGGCCCCCCCCACGGCCCAGGCCGCGCCCCAGTATATTTTTAGCCA
>JADGGD010000173.1 GCA_019690095.1 Chloroflexota bacterium | reverse complement strand
CAGGCAGACGGCCCGCCGGCGCTGCCGCCCGCGACCGGCTGCGCCATTCACCGCGCCTTCCCCCGGGCCGTCTCCCGCCCCCCGGCCGCCTCCGGCACCGGGCGCGCACCGCCGGCGAGATAGCCGTCCAGGCTGACCAGGAAGAGGCCGAAGACGAGCAGATGCACCACCGTGCACCACAGGCAGATCGCCCCGATCAGGAAGAGTTCGGCGTAAATCAGATAGAGCACAAACGCCATCCCCGCGCCGCTCCAGCCGAGGGTGAGCAGATCCCACTGCCCGCGCGCAACCAGCCCGAGCATCCCCAGGAACCACACCACACCGAGCACGGCCACCGGCACCGGCCCGATGTGGGCGGCCCCGCTGGTCAGGACCTGCCCGCAGTTGACCACGCCGCCGGTTGTGCAGAGCAGGGGAACCCGCTCAGCGGTCAGCTCTACCAGGGCAAGGTAGGCCGCGATCCCCGCGCCGACAGCACACGCCGCGACGGCGCCGACCTGCCGCGCACTCATCCGCCCGCCGCCGGCGCCGTCAGGCCGGCCAGCGTCTGCTCGATCCGGACGATCGCCGGCTGGCCGCATACCGCCGCAGGCTGATCGTCCGTCGTCCGGCAGATCGCCGCGGTGATGACATTGGCCGCTCCCACGATCCCGCGTGCCTGATCGCTCGTCGGGTTCGCCAGGCTCGCCGCAATCTGGTCCCAGCTCCGACCAGCCAGGACCTCTGGCGAGAAACTCGCTCCGGTGACCACGAACTGGTTGGCAATGTCAAGGAACGGGATTGCCCCGGCGCTCGCCGGCGAGACGTAGGGCGGCGCGTCATAGCGTGCGAGCAGAGCATTCTGCTCAGCAGTCGGCGTCTCCAGGGCCTGATACTGGCCGCCGACGCGTGTGCTCGACTGCAGCTCGACCGCCTCGAAGCTCACCCGGTCGCTCTGGTAGTGCGCGCCGTAAAAGGTGAAGGTCGGCGTCAGGGGATAGACGTCATCCGCGGCCGAGCGGGCCGTGGACAGGTTGCTGAACGTCCCGAAGCGGCTCAGCGCTACGATCAGCGCCCAGCGCTGGGCGGCGCAGTAGGGGCAGTACTCGGCGCCGATGTAGATGATCCGCGGCCGACCCCGCGCGTCCCGGAGCACCGGCGCCGTGACCCGCACCGGCAGGGCGGTCACGCTCCCCTGCCCGATCTGGTTCGCAACCGCCGCCGGCACGCCGGTCAGGGCGCGCTCGACCGTCGGGGAGACCGGCTGTCGGGCATCGGCCAGGCCCCGGCCAAGCCCCCCAACCCGGACCAGCACCATCACCGCTACGATAAGGACCACCACCGCGGCCGCCAGGCCCACGATCCACCGGGGTGCCCCGGCCTGACGCGCCGGCCGGCGGTCGCCGTTCCCCACTGCCGCGACGCGGACCGACGGCGACCGCTCCACCGCCGCGGCTGAGCCGCCCCGGTGGTTCTCGCGATCGCGGCGCCGCCGCGTCGACCGAGATTCGGACATCATCACTCCTTCGCCGGTACTCGTCTTCAGACGAGCCCGCAGTACGCGCCGGCCCCGTGCGCCCCGACGGCCGGGGAAGCCCCTCTTAGGGGGCTGCCGCCGCCGGCCCCGCGCCGCGCTGGGCGGCCTGGACCTGCGCCTTGAGATAGTTCAGGACATCCCACCGATCCTGCTCGCTCAGACGGTCCTTGAAGGCGGGCATCGCCGAGCCCGGGAAGCCGTTGGCGATCCAGTCCTCCAGATCCGCATCGGGATGCTGGGGAACATGGATAATCAGGTTCGACGGCGGCGGGTTGAGCGAGGCCGCCAGCGGGCCATCTCCCCGGGCGTCCGCCCCGTGGCACATCGCGCAGTTCTGCTGGTAGATCGCCGCACCACGGGCGATCGAGGCCGCGGTCGCCGGATGATTCAACGCCGCGACCTGCGCCGCCGCCTCAGCCGCGGCCCGCTGGACATCGCGAACGGCCATGGCCCCGCCGATTCCCCCGAGAAGGATAGCACACCCGGCGATGGCAAGGGCGCGGCGCGCATCAAAGGCGCGCACCTGCCGCGCCCGGACCAGCGCAAGCAGGCCGGCCGCGGCAACCGCCAGGCCGGCGTAGAATGCCCAGCCGAAAGCGAGGCCGGGCGCCGCCAGGGTCTGACCGCCAGACGGCGTCACCTGGAAGCGAAAGCTCGCCACGGCATCGCTCCGCCCCGGCCGACTGATGACCACATCCACCTGCCAGCGGCCGGCCGCCGCCAGGGTCCGATTATCCGCCTGGAAGCGCCCGGCCGCCACCGGGCCCAGCGGCGCCTCGACCACCCCCAGGTCGCCGTCGAGATCAGTGACCCGAAGGACGACCCGATCAATCCCGGCCGCCGGCCCGCCCGCCGCGTCTCGCACATCCACGGTGAAGCGGTTCAGCCCCGGCACGGCCGGGGTAACTCCCAGGCTGACCGCCAGGTCGCCCGCGGTGCCGGCGAGAGAGAGCGGGCCGGCCGCGGCTGAGGCGAACTGCCGCGCCGGGCTCAGGCTGGTCAGGACGCCAGTCGCCAGGACGACCGCCGCAAGGGCCGCCGCCTCCAGGAGAACCGTCCAGCGGAAGCTCGCCGCGAGCGCGGCCGCACGGGCCAGCAGGACTGGCGGCCGGTCGGCCGCCGCCAGTGCAGGCCGCATCAGGAAGTGGTGGATCCCCGCCAGGGCAAGCGCCGGCAGAAGGAACAGCATCTTGACCAGGAGCGCCTGACCGTATCCCGAGCTGATCAGCGCCCCGAGCGTCCCCACGTGAAGCACGGCCTGAACCGCGCCGCTCAGCAGGACCAGCACCAGCGCCAGACCGGCCAGGCGCGCGAACTCTCCCACCACCGGCCCGAGCCGGCGTGTCCCCTCTACCAGGCCCCGCGCGCGGATCACCCCGCCCGCGAACTCCGCGAGCTGGATCACCCCGCCGGTCCAGACCGCCGCCGCGGCCAGGTGGAGCCAGTCTGTCGCAACCCCGAGCGGCGTCAGCGTGCCCAGAGCCGCGCCGTGGCTGTTCAGGGTGATCGCCCCCAGCAGGAGGGCGCCGGCGAGCAGGGCAGACCACGCGGCCCGCCGCGCCCCCGGCATGCCGCCGCGCACCGGCCCGCACAGAAGCGCCCCCACCACGATCCCGAGGAGCGCCTGCAGGCTGACCAGCACCCCGTAGCGCGTCGCGGTCACCGTCTCCAGGAGCGGACGCCCAAGCGCGGCGGGAAGGCCAGCGCCGGTCGCAGTCGCCGCCTGCAGGACCAGAAGCCCCAGCCGGCTGACGACGTGGAGCACCAGCGTGGCCGCGGCTATCCGTCCCTGCCCGGGGAGCAGGACAGGGGGACCGGCGGCGCGCGATCCACCAATCTCGCCATCCTGAACCAGCCAGAAGACCAGACTGCCAACCAGGATCAGCGCCGAGAGAAGGGCGAGCCCGCGCAGAGCCATCTCGGACGGCGACCCCGATACCGCCGCGGACTCGGGAACCGCCGTCGGGAGCGGCACCGCCGCCCTCCCCACCCCGAACGGCACGCTCCCCCGGGTGATGTGCCCGTCTACCTTCGACTGCGTCTGCCAGGCGATCACGTACGAGCCGGCCGGCAGGTTCGGCTCCAGGTCCACCACCAGAGACCGCGGGTCATCCGCCGCCACGTGCCCGTCGCCGCGGTCTACCCGCCGCCGATTCGCATCATAGACGGCGATCGTCGAGACCGCCGGCTCGACCTCTTCGGTGAACCACAGCTGGACCCGCCCTGGCGCCGTCGGGAGCGCCGCCCCTGCGGGCGGATCCGACCGCTCCAGGTTGGCGTGGGCCAGGACCGTGCCGGGGAAGAGAAGGACCGCCAGGAGCACGCCGAGCCCGATCCCGGCCCGCCGCGCCCGGTGGACGGCCGCGTCCATCAGCGCTTCCCCTTCCCGCGGTCCGCGGGCGTCGGCCGCCCGAGGAACAGCACCGCCGCCAGCAGAGCCAGGGCCGGCACCAGGCAGATCAGCTCGTCGAGCCAGCTCCCCGTTCCGCCGATCACGTGCGCCGCCGCAGCGGCAGGCAGTGCCGCCAGGATCAGCGCCGCCAGTGCAGGCCGCCACCAGCGCATCACTGTGCCCCGTGCCCCGGCTCGCCAGTCGGCTCCGCCGCCAGGCCGGCGCCCCCGAGGTCGGCCGCGATCACTCCGCCCCGGCTCCGGGTCAGCAGCGCGGCGCCTCCCACGATCACGCCCACCAGCCCGAGTGCGATCCCGCCCAGTCCGAGCAGGAGCGCCTGCTGGCGGGCCGACTCCGCCGCGGCGCGCGCCGCCGCTACCTGGCCGGCCAGATCGGCCGGGGCCGGCACCGCCTCCGGAAACTCCAGCTCCTCCGGCGACACCACATCGTTGAAGCGCCCGGGCCCGGACTCGAAGCGCGCAGAGATCGGCTGACCGTTAATACTCCCGGAGAAGATGAAGCTGTAGCTCCCCGCCCGGGTCGGGATCACGTCGGCGGTGTACTTCCCCTTCATGCCAAACCGCGCCCGCAGGGGAAGCTCCCGCGGCGTTCCCTCACCGTAGGCGATCGCCACCTTCAGCGTCTTCTCGGCCCCCTCGACCGGATTCCCCTTCGCGTCGGTGATCGTCAGGTCCAGGCCATTTGGCTGGCCCTGGATAGCCGGCTCGTTAAGGAAGCCCACCACGAAGGTATAGGGACCGATCTGCCGCCGCTCGTGGGCCAGCGCCAGGCCCGGCAGGGCTCCGAGCAGAGCCGCCGCCAGCACCACCGCCAGCCCCAGCCGGCGCCAGATACCCTGCGGCCGCCCGCCCACAGCCATCCCGTGCGGCGCGGCGATCGATTGTCTCGTCACGCTCATGGATGCACACTCCTCTCACGCTTGGAATGCCGGGCGCCTGCTCACGGGGACGCCCGGCTGTGTGGGGACTGTCGATCCCTCACACACCGCGTGGAGGAGGTGTCGGTGGGCGCGGCCGCCAGCGGGGGGCCAGGTGCGGCGGCGCCGCAGACACCACCCCGATCAGCGCCGGCTGCGGCGGCCGCCAGGCCGCGGCAAGCACCGCGGCGATCGTCACCACCGCCAGGATGATCAGGCCCGTGCCCTCGTAGATCGAGACCACCCGGGCCGCGCCGAGCCGGTCTCCGGCAAGGTCAGCCCCGCCTGATGCAGGCCCGCCGCCCAGCAGGATCTCCAGGGGATTGGGGTGCGCATGGTGCTCCCAGCCCGCGGGCGGGAGACCGCCAAGGAAGAGGTGATCGTGCGGAACCTGCCCCGCGTACAGGGAAGGGAAGATGCCCCCAAGCAAGACCAGCGCCGCCACGGTCCAGAGCACGCCCCGCCGGAGAAGGCCGCCGGGCCGCACCAGCGGGAGAAAGACGCCGGTCATTGCACCCCACGCATCGTTGCGGTTCACCATAGCCGATGCGAAATCTACTATACCATGGCCCGGCGGCCACCGCCCAGCGCCGGCCGGGGATAGCGCTCCTCAGGTCGCCGGGCCGACTGGCTCCGCCGGGCTGGCCGACCAGGTCTGGAGGCGGGCGAGCTGGATGATCCGCGGCGCCTCGAACTCCGGCGCCAGGACCGACCAGGTGCCCTGGAAGTGCAGACCGGCGACATCGGGCCGCCGCGCTAGCTCCGGCAGGTCATCGCGCGGGCGGATCATCACCCGATCGCCCTCCGACCGCAGGGCCCGCGCAACCGCGTCAAGGAGAACCGCCGGCCCGACGAGCTGATCGCCAACGCGGGTGACCGCCGGGATGCGGCGAGCGGCGCTGGCGGCCGCGCTCGCGGCAGAGGCGGCCGCCAGCAGGACCGATACCTCGACCTCGCGCGGCTCGACCGGCCCGGCGAGCTGGTCGGGCCCGAGGAGCGGGCGCACCGGCGCGACGGGCGGCAGGGAGCCGTGCTCGCGCCGCCATGCTGCTGCCCAGAGCACAACCCCGAGCTGTTCGGCCGGGCTGAGCCAGAAGCCGCCCAGCCGCCGCGGAACCAGCGGCCCATCAGCCTGGCGCAGTAGATCGGTGAGCGCCGCGCCGTCCAGCCAGCGCGGTCCGGGCTGGAGCCGCCGGTACAGCTCGCGGTAGGTGATCACCCGGGCGCCGCTGGCGTGGGCAACCCAATCGAGAAAGTCGTCGAAATCGGCCATCAGC